>NZ_JBITJK010000011.1:0-196382 GCF_044459945.1 Streptomyces sp. NPDC050164 | reverse complement strand
AACTCGCCCCGGAGTCGTTCCACCTCCCCCAACCTCATACCGGAGAGGATGCCCACCACCAGGCGAGATCACCCAACGTAACGAAGCACTACTAGGCACCCGGCGTTCTTGCCGGCGCGGGGTGGTCCGAGCCCGGCGGAACGGGGTGCCGCCAGCGGTTGCTGGGGCCGAGGCGTTGCGCAACCCCGCGCTGCGGGGTGCCGCTGCGCCCCCTCCCCCAGGCTCTGGGCTTCGCTCGAACGGGGGGACCCTGTGAGCAGGGGCGACCCCCATCGCCCCAGCGGCACGAGCGCCCGCAGCCAGGCGGGACCGGCGGCCCGCCGCGCCGCGGCCTGCGGCAGCTCAGCCGAGACGCGCCCGCACCCGCGCACGCCGAGAAGGGGACGTGTCGGGGGGTGTCCGCCCGCAGCGGTTGGCGCGTCAACGGGGAGTCAGCCGGTGTCCGACCCCCTCGCGCCGTTCCGAGGACGGACACCCCCGGCGCGGCCCCGACCCACAACCACCGCGCAGGCGAAGGCGCGCCCCCACCGAACCCGCACAGGACGCGGCTAGAGCGTCTGCTCGGGCTTCGTTTCCTCTCCCCTCGCGAGGCGGCTGTGCGTGCGGCCGTAGAGGAAGTACACGAAGAACCCGGCGGCCATCCAGATGCCGAACCGCACCCACGTCTCGGCGGGCAGGTTGATCATCAGCCACAGCGAGGCGCACACCGACAGGATCGGGATGAGCGGCACCCAGGGGGTGCGGAAGGCCCGGTGCAGGTCGGGGCGGGTCCTTCGGAGGACGAGCACACCGATGGCCACGACCACGAAGGCGAACAGCGTGCCGATGTTCACCAGGGCGGCGAGCTCCGTCAGCGGAGTGAAGCCGGCCAGGATCGCGATGACCACGCCGAGCAGGATGGTCGGCCGGTGCGGGGTCTTGAACCGCGGGTGCACGCGCGAGAAGAAGCGGGGCAGCAGTCCGTCGCGGCTCATCGCGAAGAACACCCGGGTCTGCCCGAGCAGCAGGATCATGCACACCGTCGTCAGACCGACAGCGGCACCGAAGCTGATGAAACCCGCGTACCAGGGATGCCCGGTGGCCTTGAACGCGTCGGCGAGCGGCGCGTCGACGGACAGTTGGCTGTAGTGCTGCATGCCGGTCACAACGATCGACACGGCGACGTACAGGGCCGTGCAGATGAAGAGGGAGCCGAGGATGCCGCGCGGCATGTCGCGCTGCGGATTGCGGGTCTCCTCCGCCGCCGTGGCGACGACGTCGAAGCCGATGAAGGCGAAGAACACGACGGAGGCGGCGGTGAAGATGCCCATCACGCCGAAGTTGGAGGGCGCCCAGCCGAACATGAGCTGGATCAGCGGGGAGTCGAGACTCGACCCGGCCTCCACCGGCTTCTCCTTCGGGATGAACGGGTCGTAGTTCTCGCCCTTGATGAGGAACGCGCCCGCGATGATCACGACGAGGACGACCGTCACCTTGATGGCGACGACGATCGACGTGATCCGCGCGGACAGCTTCATGCCGAGCACGAGGATGCCGGTGAGGACGAGGACGAGCGCGGCGGCGAGGAGGTCGAAGCCGAAGACGTCGGAGCCCTCTCTGCTGCCCAGGGCCGCGGGCATCGCCCAGCCCGCGTTGTCCATGAGCGACTGGATGTACCCGGACCAGCCGACGGCCACCACCGCCGTACCGAGGGCGAACTCCAGAACCAGGTCCCAGCCGATGATCCAGGCGGACAGTTCACCGAGGGAGGCGTACGAGAACGTGTAGGCGGACCCGGCGACCGGGACCGTGGACGCGAACTCGGCGTAACAGAGCGCGGCCAGGGCGCAGGCGACGCCGGCCGCGACGAACGCCAGAGCCGTCGCGGGCCCGGCGTTGTTCTTCGCGACTGTTCCGGTGAGGACGAAGATGCCGGTGCCGATGATCACGCCGACGCCGAAGACCGTCAGATCGAGCGCGGACAAGGACTTCTTGAGCGCGTGCTCTGGCTCCTCGGTGTCGAGGATGGACTGCTCGACCTTCTTCGTCCGAAAGAGGGTGCTGCTCACAGGGGATACCTCCCACGCTTGTCGTCCTCGACATGATCGAGAGGGGGCACCATCCGTATGCCCCGGCACGGACGAATTCACGCCAATGGGCCGGTTACACCACCCTCATGGTGGGGTAACCGGCCCATCCGAACCGCTCGGCCGTGCCGGCCGTGTCAGTCGCGCGCGGACTCCACCGAGTCCACCGCGTCCGCGGCGGACCGCTCGTACCGCCCGTCCAGCTTGGCGACCAGCCCGGTCACCTGGCGGGCGATGTCCGGCGCGGTGAGGCCGATCTCGGCCATGACCTCGGCGCGCGAGGCGTGGTCGAGGAAGCGCGGCGGGATGCCGAAGTCGCGCAGCGGCACGTCGACGCCCGCGTCGCGCAGCGCCTGCGCGATCGCCGAACCGACACCACCGACCCGGCTGTTGTCCTCGACGGTGACGACCACGCGGTGCCGCTCGGCGAGCGGGGCCATGGCCTCGTCGACGGGTTTGACCCAGCGCGGGTCGACGACGGTCGTGGAGATGCCCTGCTTGTCGAGCAGGCCGGCGATCTCCAGGCACATCGGCGCGAGGGCGCCGACGGAGACCAGCAGCACGTCGGGCCGGTCGGTGCCGGGCTCGCGCAGCACGTCCATGCCGCCGACCCGGCCCACGGCGGGAACGGCGGGACCAACGGCGCCCTTGGAGAAGCGGACCACGGTCGGCGCGTCGTCGACCGCGACGGCCTCCCGCAACTGGGCGCGGACCTGGTCGGCGTCACGCGGCGCGGCCAGCCGCAGCCCCGGCACGACCTGAAGGATCGACATGTCCCACATGCCGTTGTGGGACGCCCCGTCGGTGCCGGTGACACCGGCCCGGTCCAGCACGAAGGTCACCCCGCACTTGTGCAGGGCCACGTCCATCAGCACCTGGTCGAAGGCCCGGTTGAGGAAGGTGGCGTACACCGCGAACACCGGGTGCACCCCGCCCGTCGCCAGGCCCGCCGCGGACACGGCGCCGTGCTGCTCGGCGATGCCGACGTCGTAGACCCGTTCGGGGAAGCGCTTGGCGAACCTGTCCAGGCCCACCGGCTGGAGCATGGCGGCGGTGATGGCGACGACGTCCTCGCGCTCCTCGCCGAGCTTGACCATCTCCTCGCCGAACACGGACGTCCAGTCGGCGCCGGAGGAGGCGATCGGCAGGCCCGTGTCGGGGTGGATCTTGCCGACGGCGTGGAAGCGGTCGGCCTCGTCCTGGAGGGCGGGCTGGTAGCCGCGGCCCTTCTCGGTGAGGCAGTGCACGATGACCGGCCCGCCGAACCGCTTGGCCCGCGCGAGCGCGGACTCCAGGGCCTCCAGGTCGTGTCCGTCGATCGGGCCGACGTACTTCAGGCCGAGGTCCTCGAACATGCCCTGCGGGGCGATGAAGTCCTTCAGGCCCTTCTTGGCGCCGTGCAGGGTGTCGTAGAGCGGCCGCCCGACGACCGGGGTGCGCTCCAGCACCTCCTTGGTGCGGGCGAGGAACCGCTCGTAGCCGTCCGTCGTCCGCAGCGTCGCGAGGTGGTTGGCGAGACCGCCGATGGTCGGCGCGTAGGACCGCTCGTTGTCGTTGACGACGATGACGAGGGGCCGGTCCTTGGCGTCGGCGATGTTGTTCAGCGCCTCCCAGGCCATGCCGCCGGTCAGCGCGCCGTCACCGATGACGGCGACGACGTGGCTGTCGCGCTCGAGGAGCTGGTTGGCCTTGGCGATGCCGTCGGCCCAGCCGAGGACGGTCGAGGCGTGCGAGTTCTCGATGACGTCGTGCTCGGACTCGGCCTGCGAGGGGTAGCCGGACAGGCCGCCCTTCATCTTCAGCCGGGAGAAATCCTGACGGCCGGTGAGGAGTTTGTGCACGTAGGACTGGTGACCGGTGTCCCAGAGCACCTTGTCCTTGGGCGAGTCGAAGACCCGGTGCAGGGCGATGGTGAGCTCCACCACGCCGAGGTTGGGGCCGAGGTGACCGCCGGTCTTGGAGACCGCTTCGACAAGGAAGGTCCGGATCTCCTCCGCCAGCTGGTTCAACTCCTCCAGGCTGAGCCGGTCCAGATCGCGCGGTCCCCTGATACGGGTCAGCAGCGGCACCCGTGCCTCCTTGCAGTAGAGCTGTTGCCGGGTTTGTCGAGTCTAATGTTCCGCCTTCGCGGGCGGTGCCGAGGCCATGCGTCGTACGTCACGCGTTCGGCTGTACCCAAGTTGTGCCACACCTACGACATGACTGTGCCCGGCACCTCACGGTGCCGGGCACAGCGGTGTTCTTCGGCGCTACGCGCGCCCTGCCGTCTTCTGTGTCTTACGCGTCACCGCGTCGATCACGACCGTGGCCAACAGCACACCACCCGTGATCATGTACTGCACCGGAGAAGCGATGCCCTCCAGGGCGAGCCCGTACTGGATGGACACGATCACCAGCACACCGAGCAGCGCGTTCCACGTACGCCCACGACCGCCGAACAGCGACGTACCGCCGATCACCGCGGCCGCGATCGCGTTCATCAGCAGGTCACCGCCACCGGCACCCTGGTTGGCCGCCGCGATCTTCGAGGCGATGAACAGACCGCCCACCGCGGCGAAGGTCCCGGAGATCGCGAACACCGAGATCCGGACCATCTCCACGTTGATGCCGGCCCGCCGCGACGCCTCGACGCTGCCGCCGAGGGCGAACACCTTCCGGCCGTACGCCGTGCGCCGCAGCACGAAGTCCGTGACCAGCAGCACCACGATGAAGATCACCACGGCCAGCGGCAGGCCCTTGTACTGGTTGAAGACGATGGCGACGGCGAACGCGACGATCGCCAGCAGCACCGTCCGCACGATGGTCTCGCTCAGCGGCCGCGACGGCACCCCCGCGGCCTCCCTGCGTCGGTTACCGAGGAAGGAGCTGAGGAAGTACCCGGCGGTCACCACGGCGGCCAGCCCGTAGGCGGCGGCCACGTCCGAGAAGTAGTAGCTGGTCAGCTGGGCCACGACCCCGTCCGGGTCGAGGTTGATCGTGCCGTTGTCGCCCAGGATCTGGAGCATGAAGCCGTTCCAGAACAGCAGTCCGGCCAGGGTGACGGCGAACGCGGGGACACCGATCTTCGCGAAGAAGAAGCCGTGCAGCGCGCCGGCGACCGTGCCGGTGACGATGGCCAGCAGGAAGGCGAGCCACTCGTTCATGCCGTTGGTGACGTTCAGCACGGCGAAGCTCGCACCCGCGACTCCGCTGACCGAGCCGACCGACAGGTCGATCTCACCCAGAAGCAGCACGAACACGATGCCGACGGCGATCATGCCCGTGCCGACCATGGCGACGGACATGTCGGACAGGTTGCCCGCGGTGAGGAAGTTGGAGTTCAGGCTCTGGAAGATGATCCAGATGATGGCCAGGCCGACGACGACCGGGATGGAGCCCAGGTCGCCGGACTTCATCTTGCGCTTGAACTCGGTGACGTAGCCCGCGAGGCCCTGCTCGCGCACCAGCAGCCGGGGGTCGACGACCGTGACGGCGGCCTTGGCCGCCTCGGGGTTCTCCACGGCGTGGTCTTCGGGCGCCGCGGAGGTCTTGTCGATGCTCACTTGGAAACCTCCCCGTTCGTGCGCGCCGCACGGCGGGTCACGGCGTTGTCGGTGGCGCCGGTGATGGCGGAGATGATCTCTTCCTGCGAGGTCGACTTCACCTCGAAGATGCCGTTGTTGCGCCCGAGGCGCAGCACGGCGACCTTGTCCGCGACGGCCTTCACATCGGCCATGTTGTGGCTGATGAGGATCACGGCGTGGCCGCGCTCGCGCAGCCGCTCGACCAGGTCGAGGACCTGCGCGGTCTGCTCGACGCCGAGGGCGGCGGTGGGCTCGTCGAGGATGACCAGTTTCGGCTCGCCGAGCATGGACCGGGCGATGGCCACGGTCTGGCGCTGGCCGCCGGAGAGCGAGGCGATCGGGATGCGCACGCTGGGGATGCGGATCGACAGCGTGTCGAGCAGCTCGCGGGAGCGGCGCTCCATCTCCACCTCGTCGAGGATGCCGCGCTTGCGGATCTCCCGGCCCAGGTAGAGGTTGCCGACGACGTCGATGTTGTCGCACAGCGCGAGGTCCTGGTAGACGGTCGCGATGCCCAGGTTCTGGGCGTCGTGCGGCTTGTTGATCTGGACGGACCTGCCGTCCCATTCGATGACGCCCTCATCGATGGGGTGCACGCCGGCGATCGTCTTGACCAGCGTGGACTTTCCGGCGCCGTTGTCGCCGACCAGGGCGACCACTTCACCGGCGTGGACCTCAAGCTCTACGTCGGTGAGCGCCTGTACGGCACCGAACCGCTTGGAGACCCCGCGCAACGCCAGCACGGGCGTAGCGGACACGTGAACCATCTCCTTCGCCGCCTGACCCGGCGGGAGGTTGTGCAGAAGTGTGGGAGGAGTGATCACTCCGGCGCCCCGCGGAGCTTTGCGGGGCTGGTGTGGCGGGGCGCCGGAGGAACTCGGGGCAGCCGGTCCCGTGCGGGAGTCACAAGAGTCACGAGCGTCACGGGAGTCCGCACGCGGACTCCCGTACCCCTCAAGGGACCTGACGACTGCTTAGGGGACCTGACGGCTGTTTAGTTGAGACCGATCTTGTCGCAGGCGGCCTTGTACTTGCCGGTGCAGATCTCGCTCACGGTGTAGATGCCGTCCTTGATGACGGTGTCCTTGATGTTGTCCTTGGTCAGCGAGACGACAGGGACCAGGACGGAGGGGATGGCCTTGGTGGTCGGGCTGTCGACCTTGTCCTTGGCGATCGAGTCGAGCGACTTGCCCTGGGCGAGGGCGACGGCCATCTCGGCCGCGACGTCCGCCTCCTGCGGGTAGGGCTTGTAGACGCTCATGTACTGCTCGCCGGTGACGATGCGCTGCACGCCCGCGAGCTCGGCGTCCTGGCCGGTGACCGGGATGTCGGCGATGCCGGCGGCCTTCAGGGCCGTGATGATGCCGCCCGCCATGCCGTCGTTGGCGGAGTAGACGCCGACGATCTTGTCCTTGCCGAGGGCGGAGATGGCGCCCTCCATGTTGGAGTTGGCGTTCTCCGGCTTCCACTCCTTGGTGTCGTACTCGCGGCCGATCTTCACCTTGCCGTCGAGGACGGAGTGTGCGCCCTTCTTGAACTGGGCGGCGTTCGGGTCGGTGGACGACCCGTTCATCATGACGATCTGGCCGTCCTTGGCCTTGTCGCCCAGGGCCTTCAGCAGGGCCTCGCCCTGGGTCTTGCCGACGGTCTCGTTGTCGAACGAGGTGTAGGCGTCGATCGGGCCCTCGGCCAGGCGGTCGTAGGCGACGACCGGGATGCCCGCGTCCTTGGCCTTCTTCACCGAGCCGGCGATGGCCTTGGAGTCCACCGCGTCCACGATCAGCACGTCGACCTTGTTGGTCACCATCGTGTCGACCTGCTGGTTCTGCGTGCTGGCGTCCTGCTTGGCGTTGGCGTAGACGACCTCGCCCTTGCCGTTGGTGAGTTCCTTGACCTTCTTCTGGATGAGCGGCCGGTCGAACTTCTCGTAGCGCGCGGTCGCGTTCTCCGGAAGGAGCAGGCCGACCTTGATGTCGTCGCCCTTCTTGGCGGACCCCGTGGAATCGGCGTTGTCGCCGGACTCCTTGGCGCTGCCACAGGCAGCAAGCGAAACAGCCATCGCACCGGCGGCAATCGCAACGGCGGCGCGACGCATACGCGTGTTCACTTCAGAAACCTCCCTGACGAGGCCGCGACATTGCGGCCGAGGTGGCTGGAAGTCAACTCGGCCACACGTGCGACGTCAAGAAGTAAATCCTTAACGAGATGGCAACGGTGCCATCCGTTCTCTAAGTGAAGGCAGGGGCCGTCGCCTGCAGCGCCCCGACGGCAGTGCCGTCCAAAAGGGTCGAATCGCCCATCTCGCTGAGGGCCAGCGCGAGCGCTCCGAGCACCTCTGCACGGCCGCCGAGTGCCCCGGGGAGAACGGACAGCTGGCGTGCCGCACTGGGGATGGCGTAGCGGCCCACGGACTCCCGGATCGGTCCGAGCACCAGCTCACCGGCCTCGGCGAGATCACCGCCGAGCACCACGCGGCTCGGGTTCAGCAGGTTGCAGAGATTGGCCACTCCACTGCCGATATGGCGGCCGACGTCGGCGATCACCCGACGGCAGCCCGGGTCTCCGTCCCGCGCGAGCCGCACGACGCCTTCCATCGTCAGGTCGGTGCCGTGGCTGGACTGGAGGAGCGGGAGCACGTAGCGCGCGGCCGCGAAGGTCTCCAGGCAGCCGCGGTTTCCGCAGCGGCAGACGGGGCCGGATTCGTCGAGTGTAATATGTCCGATTTCTCCGGCGGTACCGCCCGGACCGCGGTAGATCTTGCCGTCGATCACCAGACCCGCGCCGACACCGCTGGCGACCTTGATGTACGCAAGGTCGCGCACGCCGCGGCCGCTGCCCCAGACCATCTCGCCGAGGGCGCCGAGGTTGGCGTCGTTGTCCACGTGGACGGGGACGCCGAGGCGGCCGCGGAGCTCCTCGGCGGGCTTGGTGCCCGTCCAGCCGGGGAGGATCGCGGTCGAGCCGAGGGTGCCGGACTCCACGTCGATGGGGCCGGGCACGCCGAGGCCTACGCCGGCGATCTTGGAACGGTCGACTCCGGTGGCCTCGATCAGGCGGGTGACCAGCTGTTCCGCCCGGTCGAAGCCCTGGGTCGAGGAGGCGTCCACGTCCAGCGGCTCGGACTCCTCGGCGAGGACCTGGTGGGCGAGGTTGCCGACGGCGACGCGTAGGTGGGTGTGGCCGAAGTCGACCCCTATGACGATGCCGGCGTCACCGCTGAGCGACACGCTGCGGGCCCTACGGCCGCCTGCCGAGGTGGGTGTGACCTCGACCGTGCCGCCGTCCTTCAACTCCCGGACGATGTTGGACACCGTCGCCGCGGACAGGCCCGTCGTCCGGGCGATCTCGGCCTGGGTGAGGGAGCCCGCCAGGCGTACGGCTCGTACGACCCGCTCCAGGTTGGCTCGGTGCAGCGATGACTGCGACCCCGGAGTCTCCACGACGACCTCCTGCGCGCGGGGCCGCTTCGATGAGGCCCCGTCCATGTCCAACTAGTGAACTCTAAGCTGAGCCGTTCGGGTTGCCTCCCGTCAAGAGGTTGAACCGATTCGAGGTGTGTGCATGTGGTTGCGGAGGGCTACGGGGGCCTCCGGCGGTTGGGCAGGGGCGCCTACGCGGTGGTGGTGGGTCGGGGCCGCGTCGGGGGGTGTCCGTCCTCGGAACGGCGCGATGGGGTCGGACGCCGGCTGACTGTCCGTTGACGCGCCTAGCTGCGGGCAATCGTGCCGCTAAGGGCGGCACGGGTGGGCGCAGCGGCACCCCGCTTCGCCGGGCTGCGGACCCACCCGGCATCAGCGCCAGTGCCCGGGCCCTGCAACGCCGGGCTGCGAAACCCCTGCGGCTCAGCTGCCGCAGGCCGTCGCTACTTCAGCGCACCCGCCGTCAGGCCCTGCACCACCTGTCGCTGGAAGATGATGTACGCCGCCAGGACCGGGAGCATGGCCATGACCAGGCCCGCGAAGAGGCCCGACCAGTCACCCTTGTAGCCCTGGCTGACCGCCAGCTGGACGAGGCCCTGGGTGAGGACGCGCTTGTCGGGGTCGGTGTTGAGGACCGTGGGGAGCATGTACTGGTTCCACTGGCCCAGGAAGTTGAAGATGCCGACGCTGACCAGGCCCGGCTTGGCCATGGGCAGCATGATCTGGAAGAACGTACGGCTGTGCGAGGCGCCGTCGACGAAGGCCGCCTCGGCCACCGACGTCGGCAGCGTGCGGAAGAACGCCGTCAGGAAGAACACCGTGAAGGGGAGGGAGTAGGCGATGTAGACGAGGATCAGGCCGTGGATGGTGTTCAGCAGGCCCATGTTGTTCACGACGTAGAACAGCGGGACCAGCGCCAGCATGATCGGGAAGCTCATGCCGCCGATGAACAGGTAGTAGATGAAGCGGTTGCCCGGGAAGTCGAAGCGGGCCAGGACGTACGCCGCCATCGAGCCGAGCACCAGCGTGCCGACGAGCGAACCCCCCACCACCAGGACGGTGTTGAGGAAGTAGTCGCTCATGTTGGCCTCGGTCCACGCCCGCGACCAGTTGTCGAAGTGCAGCGTGTCCGGCAGCGACCAGGGCGAGCTGAAGATGGACCGGTCGTCCTTGAAGGACGTCATCACCGCCCACAGCAGCGGCATGACCACCATGAACGCCCAGAGGACGAGGATGCCGTGGGAGAAGGCGTTGAGGACCGTGCCCTCCTTCTTCTCCTTCCGGGGCGGGCCCGGCGGGGTGTCGGCCTTGGTGACCGGCGCACCGGACTCGGCCGGCACGGGCGCGGGGGTCTGCGTCGTCTTCATCAGTACTCCAGCCGCTCGCGACGGCCCAGCCGCATCACCACGGCGGCGAAGGCCAGCGTGACGACGAGCAGGGCGACACCGATGGTGGTGGCGTAGGCGGCCTGCCCGTCACGGAACGCCTTCTGGTACACGTACAGGACCATGACGGTGGTCGAGTAGTCGGGACCGCCCGGCCCGGTCGTCATGATCTGCACGACCGCGAACGACTCGGCCCCCAGGGCGAGGATGCCCATGTAGACCCAGCCCGACTGCACGGTGTCCCAGAGCAGGGGCAGGGTGATGCGGAAGAACGTCGTGGCCCGGCCCGCCCCGTCCAGCAGCGCGGCCTCGTACATCTCCGCCGGGATGGAGGCCATGCCGGCGGAGAAGAGGACCACGAAGAAGCCGACCGTGGACCAGACGAGCACCGCCATCACGGCCCACAGCGCGAGGTCGGGGTCGCCCAGCCACAGCGGCTGGACGCCGTCCAGCCCGATCCCGCGCAGGATCGAGTTGATCGCGCCGCTGTCCGGGTTGTACGCGAACGCGAACAGCAGCGCGACGATGGCGATCGAGAGGACCTGCGGGAAGAAGTAGACGATTTTGTAGAAGGAGGAGCCGCGGACACCGGAGACGACGGGGCCGTTCTTCCTCTTTCTGCCGCCCACATTGATCATGAAGGCGAAGAACAGCGCCAGGCTGATCGTCACGACCGGCAGCAGGAGCGCGAACAGCAGGCTGTGCTGCAACGACTTCCAGAAGATCTCGTCGTCCAGCATCCGGCTGTAGTTGTCGAAACCGACCATCTTGAATTCGGGGCTCAGGCCGGTCCAGTCCGTGAACGAGTAGTAGATGGACTGGATGAACGGCCAGACCACGAAGAGCGCGTACAGTCCCAGGGGCAGCGCGAGGAAGCCCACGATGAACCGGTACTTGCCGTGCTGCATCGCCACTCCGGTGCCGTTGCGGAAAAGGTTTCCGGTGCCGTTACTGGTGCTTGTAGTGCTTGATGGAGTCGTCCTTGGCGGCCTCGTCGGCGTAGCCCTGGATCTTTTTGATGGCTTCGGCCGGGGTGAGGCGGCCGGCCATCATCTCGCCCAGACCGGAGACACCGATCTTCTCCTTCTGCAACTGCACGTACCAGTCCTGGAGGCGGGGATTCACCACGTTCTCGCCCGCCTTTTCCAGCGCCGCGACACCCGATTTCAGACCGGGGGTGAGGGCGATGCCGTCGGTGCCGCCGTTGTACGCGGTCAGCGACTTCACCTTGCCGGTGAAGTTCTTCGAGGACGCCTCACTGAGCATGATGCGCAACTGCTCCATGCCGCCCTCGGCGTTCTTCGCCTTGGCCGGGACGATGAAGGGCTCGCCGCCGGAGGCCCAGATGGTGCCGAAGGGCAGCTTGTCGGAGGAGTCGAGGCCGGTGGGCGCGGAGACGGCCAGGCCGAAGTCCTTCGGGATGACGTTGGCCGACTCGTTCTCCACCCAGGAGCCGTTCGGGATGAACAGCGCCTTGCCCTGGGCCCAGGCGGTCTGCGACTGGATGTGGTCCAGGCCCGGGGTGCCCTTGAGGATGTAGCCCTTCTTGTAGAGCTCGTAGTACGCGTCGAAGCAGGCCTTGACGGCCGGGTGCTTCCAGGCGTTCGGCTCCAGGTTGTCGATGGCGTCGAGGACCTCCCGGCCGCCGACCTTGCCGATCATCGGGTAGAGCGAGAAGGGGAGGTAGTACGGGTACTTGCCCGCGTACGTCCAGCCCGCCATGCCCTTCTTCTTGGCCTTCTCGCAGACCGCGAGCATCTGGTCCCAGGTCTCGGGGTACTGCTCGTCGAGCGAGTCCAGGGCCTTCTGCGAGTACCAGACGCCGTAGACCGTGTAGGCGTAGTAGAGGATCCAGACCTTCTCGCCGTCGAACTGGCCCATCTCGACGATGCCGGGGCGCAGCGTGTCGCGGACCTTCTTGGCCGGGTCGTCGTAGGAGGGCGCGTCCAGCAGCGGGGTGAGGTCGGTGAGCTGGTTCTTGCCTACCAGAACGCCCATGTCCATCTGCTCGGCGCCGGAGTTGTCGATGAGGTCCGGCGGGGTGCCCTGGTTGAAGCGGGGCTGGAGGGTGGACTGGATCTTCTGGGTGGCGGAGAACTTCACCTTCGCCTTGGGGAAGTTCTTCTCGTAGATCTTCACGGCGTCCTCGGCGTACTCCTTGCCGAAACCGCCGTCGAACAGGACGAATTCCATGCCCGCGGTGTCGTTGACGCCGAGCGGGTTCTTCGCGGTCTTCTTGCCGGCCTTGGCCTTGTCCCCGCTGTCGCCGCCGCCGCTGCTGGCGCAGGCGGACAGGAAGCTCATCGTGGGAACGGAGATCAGCCCGAGCGCGGCGGACCTTTTGATCAGATCACGGCGGCCGACACCTTCGGTGCCGTGGTTCTCGGCGGAAGTGGATCCCATGCTCAAGTCCTCGCCTTCTCCAGGACTCAGGCGGTGAACCGGATCCTTCCCGGCACCGCGATCGGGTCAAGCTGGGTCGTGCAGGAAGTGCGGGTGGTGACGTGCGGATCGCGTGAATCGTCCGACAGGTATAGTCCACTTCCCGCCAGCGGATCAACATCGAACACAGGGTTGGCCGTGGGTCTTATCCGAGTTGAGACCTCGCGGAAAGTCGAGCGCTCTGCCGGTAACCCGGCGGAAAATTCCCGGTCGTCACCCCCGAATGCCACAGCCAACACCCTTGACACTCTCCGGCACCTGGGCAACTACTGGTCCTTGTGTTCGAATTTGACAACGTTGTCCACTGTATGCCCTGCCTCCGCAGCCACCCCCACGTGCACCACCCCGCCCCCAGTAACCACCTCAGCCAGCGACAACAGGCACATGCGTTCGCATCACCCAGTGCCCCCGGCAGGCAACGTTTACCCGTCAAGGAGCGGCGTCCGGTGCGTGCTCTCGGCGTGCCGCAAGAAACAGGGGAAGACGCCCGGGAACAGCGCGCGGAACGTGTACGTGCAGGGGCTGAAGGTCAACGGCCGGACACGGGCAGGCACGCGCGTTCAGCGTGAGGTCACCGGGTACGTACGAGAAGTACCGCCTGGTCCTCGACGGCGAGGGCACGCCGGCGGAGGTCGAACTGCTCGCCTGAGCAGCCGAGTTGGGGGTCTGATGCCGCTTCCCGTGCCCGTCTTGCCCGAGGGAGTCGATCCGGCCTGGCTGTCGCCCGCCGTCTTCCGGGCGGTCGGCAGCCGGCGGACGCTGATCCGTGGATCGAGTGCGCTGGTGGAGACGGTGCACGGGGAGGTGGCGGAGGCCTGCCGGCGGTTCGGGGGGCGGGTCGTGCGCGACGTCCAGCCGGGCGAGGGCGCGTACGACCTGGTCCTCGACCTGGGTGCCGACGGCTTCGGCGAGGAAGGCTTCACATCCGCGCGTGAGGGCGGCACGACGACCGTCACCGCCTCCGGCGGACGGGGGCTGCTGTACGGCCTGTTCCATGTCGTGCGGCTCGGCGAGGCGGCGTTCACCGGCGCGTGGGTTCGGCAGACGCACCGGCCCGCCCTCGCCCTGCGCATGCTCGACCACTGGGACAACGTCGCCGTGCACCCGGTCATGGGTCAGGTGGAGCGCGGGTACGCGGGCGGCTCGCTGTTCTGGGAGGACGGGCGGGCGCGCGGCGACCTGGAGCGGGTGCGGGCGTACGGCAGGCTGCTCGCGGCGTGCGGGATCAACGCGGTCGCCGTCAACAACGTCAACGTGCACGAGACCGAGGCGCACCTGCTGACCGACCGGATCGGCGAAGTGGCCGCGATCGCCGATGTGCTGCGGCCCTATGGGGTCCGCACACACCTGTCCGTGTCCTTCGCCGCGCCGGTGGTGCTCGGCGGACTTCCCACGGCCGATCCGCTGGGTGAGGCGGTGCGGGCTTGGTGGGCAGCGGCGACACGACGGGTGTACGAGGCGATCCCCGACTTCGGCGGGTACGTGGTGAAGGCCGACTCGGAGGGTCAGCCGGGCCCGTTCGCGTACGGCCGCACTCACGCGGACGGAGCGAACATGCTGGCCGCCGTGCTCGAACCGTACGGCGGCACCGTCCACTGGCGGGCGTTCGTCTACGACCACCGCCAGGACTGGCGGGACCGCACGACGGACCGGGCCCGGGCCGCGTACGACCACTTCGTGCCGCTGGACGGCGAGTTCGCGCCGAACGCCGTGCTCCAGGTGAAGCACGGGCCGATGGACTTCCAGGTGCGCGAGCCGGTCTCGCCGCTGATCGGCGCGATGCCGCGCACCCGGCTGGCGGTGGAGTTGCAGGTCACCCAGGAGTACACCGGGCAGCAGCGGCACGTCTGCTGGCTGGGGCCGATGTGGAGCGAGGTGCTGCGGTTCCGGCACGAACCGGAGTCGTCCGTGGGGGAACGGGCGCGGGGCGGGCTGGTCGCCGTGTCCAACGCCGGCGACGATCCGTTCTGGACCGGGCATCCCCTCGCCCAGGCCAACCTGTACACCTTCGGACGGCTGGCCTGGCGGCCGGACGCGGAGCCGCGTGAGGTGCTCGACGAGTGGATCGGGCTGACCTTCCCGGAGGTCTCGGAGCGCCTGTCCGACGGGCTGCACGCGGTGCTCGACGGCTCGTGGCGGACGTACGAGAAGTACACCGCTCCGCTCGGCGTGGGATGGATGGTGCAGCCGGGCCACCACTACGGGCCCAGCGTCGACGGCTACGAGTACAGCCCCTGGGGCACCTACCACTTCGCCGACCGGGACGGCATCGGCGTCGACCGCAGTGTGGTGACCGGCACCGGGTACGCCGGGCAGTACGCCAAGCCGTGGGCCGAGCTGTACGAGTCGGCGGACACCTGCCCCGACGAGCTGCTGCTGTTCTTCCACCACGTGCCGTACGGACATCCGCTGAAGAGCGGGAAGACCGTGATCCAGCACATCTACGACACGCACTTCGAAGGCGTGGAGGAGGTCGAGGAGGCCCGGGAGGCGTGGGCCTTGCTGGCCGGGCTGGTGGACCCGGCGCGCCACGCGCGGGTGGCGGAGCGGTACGAGGAGCAGCTCCGCAGCGCCCGCGAGTGGCGCGACCAGATCAACAGCTACTTCTTCCGCAAGTCGGGGTTGCCGGACGAGCGAGGGCGCCGGATTTACTGAAGGATCGCCACGCCCAGGGGGTCGAGGACCAGGGGTTCGCCCTGCTCGACCCGTTTGCCGGTGAGCAGGTCGGTGGCGGTGGTGCGGGCCGTCAGGTGGGCCGGTTCGGGGGCGTGGTTGAGGAGGAAAAGGAGGGGGGTGCCGTCGGGGGTGACACGGGTGGCGGTCTCCACCGCGGGGTGGTCGGCGTAGGGGCCGAGCAGGTCGTGGCGGGCCAGGATGCGGCGGACGACCTCGTCGACGCCCGGCTGGTCGAGGGCGGTGGCGACGTACCAGGCCTCGCCGTCACCGAACCGGTTGCGGGTCACAGCCGGGGTGCCCGCGTAGAAGTCGGTGCCGTACGTGGCGACCGGTTCGGCGCCGCGTGGGAGCACGATCTCGAAGACGAGCCGTGCCTCGGCCGGCAGTTCGGGGATCGGCTGTGCGAACTCCGGGGGGCGGGCGTCCCATTCGTCCACGCGGATGCCCATGAGAGGGGCGAGCGGGCCGGGGACGTCGGTGAGCAAGGCGCGGTCGTGCTCGTCGACGCGGCCGGAGAGGAAGGTGGCCAGGACCGTGCCGCCGCGGGCGGCCACTTCTTCGAGGCGTGTGGCGAGGTCGCCCTTGACCATGTGGAGGACGGGGGCGAGCACCACGTCGTAGGGCGCGAGGTCGGCGGTCTGCGGGATCACGTCCACGTCGGCGCCGGCCTCGCGGGCGGCCCGGTAGTAGGCGTGGACCATGTCCGGGTACTTGACCGGCCGGGACGGGCCGTCGGAGATCTCCAGGGCCCACCAGCTGTCCCAGTCGAAGAGGAGGGCGGTACGGGCCGGGGTCCGGGCGCCGAGAGTCCGGTCGCCCAGGGACTCCAGCTCCCTTCCCACCTCGGCTACTTCGCGGAAGATACGGGTGTCGTCGCGGCCCGCGTGGCCGATGACCGCCCCGTGGTACTTCTCGCAGGCGCCCCGTGAGGCGCGCATCTGGAAGTAGAGGGCGGCGTCCGCGCCGTGGGCGATGGCCTGGAAGGTGGCGAGGCGGAGTTCGCCGGGTCGCCGGAGCGGGTTGACGTCCCGGCACGCGGTGGTGGAAGGCGTCTGCTCCATCAACCAGAACGGGGCGCCGTCCTTCAGGCCGCGCATCAGGTCGTGGGCGAGGGCGGGCCGGGTCGGCGGGGCGTCCAGGGGCGGGTAGTTGTCCCAGGAGGCGAAGTCGAGGTGGGGCGCCCAGCGGTGGTAGTCGAGGGGGCGAAAGGTGCCCATGAAGTTGGTGGTGACGGGCGTGTCCGGGTCGTGGGCGCGTATCACCTCCTTCTCGGCCAGGAAGCAGCCGAGGAGGGCGTCGGTGGTGAAGCGGAAGTAGTCGAGGGTGATGCCCTGGAAGGCGGTGTGGTCGGGGCCGCGCCAGTGTTCGGTGAGGGCGTTCGGCGGCTCGATCTGGTCCCAGTCGGTGTAGCGGTGCGACCAGAAGGTGGTCCACCAGGCGTCGTTGAGGGCGTCGAGGGTGCCGTGCCGGTCGCGGAGCCATTGACGGAACGCCTCGGCGCACAGCTCGCAGTAGCAGACGCCGCCGTACTCGTTGTTGATGTGCCAGGCGAGCAGGGCGGGATGGTCGGCGTACCGTTCGGCGAGGCGGGAGGCCAGCGCGGTGGCGTGCTCGCGGTACGTCGGTGAGCTGGGGCAGAAGTTGTGGCGCTGGCCGTAACGGTGGCGGCGGCCCTCGAAGTCGGTGCGGTTGACCTCGGGGTGGCGCTTGGCGAGCCAGGGCGGGAGGGCGGCGGTGCCGGTGGCCAGACAGACCCGGCGGTTCTCTGCGGTGGCACGGTCCAGGATGCGGTCCAGGACCGTGAAGTCGTAGGTGTCCGGGGCCGGTTGGGTGAGGGACCAGGTGAAGACGCCGACGGTGAGGGTGTCGATGCCGGCCCGGCTGAACAGGCGGTGGTCGTCGTCCCAGACGTCCTCGGGCCACTGCTCGGGGTTGTAGTCACCGCCGTAGGGGATCTTCGGCGTGCGGGGCGCGGTCATGCCGTGA
This sequence comes from Streptomyces sp. NPDC050164, assembly GCF_044459945.1. Taxonomy (NCBI): domain Bacteria; kingdom Bacillati; phylum Actinomycetota; class Actinomycetes; order Kitasatosporales; family Streptomycetaceae; genus Streptomyces; species Streptomyces sp. NPDC050164. The sequence goes on along the minus strand of NZ_JBITJK010000011.1, from coordinate 178,845 downwards.
AGTCCTCCTGGGTCTCGGTGATCACCGTGCGGCTGCCGTGCAGCAGGGACAGCAGTAACGGGGCGGCCAGCAGGGCTGCCACGGCCTCGGTCAGCAGGGCGGTCAGCGCGGCCGTCAGGACGAGCAGGGAGGCGGCGGCGAGGGTGGCGCGGCCGTGCCGGAGCAGGAAGTACCCGGCAAGGCGGGCGGTGTCCCGGGCGCGGAAGGCGAACAGCGAGGTGAGGACGAGGGCGTGCGCGCCCCAGAGGAGGGAGCCGGCGCCGATCGCCGCGAGCAGCAGCGCCCACCAGGCGGGCAGGCCGGTGGCGGAGAAGTGGGTCAGGGTGAAGGCGATGACCGTCAGCCAGGCCAGCAGGGGTGTCCACAGCTTCAGCGCCGGTACGGCGTTGAGCCGCCAGCCGCGCAGGAAGGCGCGGGCCGGGTGCAGTTCGGTGAGGTCGCGGCTGCGGTGGTGGAGGGCGTAGAGGGCGGCGGACAGGGCCGGTCCGGCGGGCAGGAGGCACAGGGCCGCGAGGGGCAGGTTGGCGGGGTCGGGGCCGAGCAGGAGCAGTCCGGCCAGTCCCGGGGAGGCGGCGAGGAGCAGCAGCGCCTCGACGGTGAGGACGGTGTGGATCAGGGCGGAGGCGCGGGAGAGGGCTCCGGTGCCGAAGTCGGAGGTACGTACGGTGCTCATGCCGCCTCCCGGCCGGGCAGGCGCCACTCGTCCCACCAGAGCGGGGTCCCGTCGGCGGCCGGGGTGAGCTCGACGAGGGTGACCTCGTGCCGGCCCAGGGTCAGGGGCAGGTAGACGCGGCCGGCGTCAGCGGCCAGCCGCCGACAGGTGCGCGCGGGCTCGGCGGAGTCCTGGAAGCCGCGGCGCAGGACCAGACCGACGCGGCCGGCGTCAGCGGCCAGCCGCCGACAGGTGCGGGCGGGCTCGGCGGAGTCCTGGAAGCCGCGGCGCAGGGCGAGGTCGTGGCGGCCGGTGCCGACGCGGTGTCGCCAGGCGCCGGTCAGCCGGCCGATCGGCGCGTCGGGGACGCGGATCACCCGTTCTCCTTCTTGAACCGCTCGTACGCCTTGTTGTGCAGGTCGACGAGCTGCTGCATGTTCTTCGACTTCAGTTCGGCGAGGTAGGCGTTCCATTCGGACAGCGGACGCTTGCCGAGGACGAACTGGAGGGTGTTCTGGATGACGGTGTCCTTGAGCGGGGTCTCCCAGAGGGTCGCCTGTTCCTGCTCGAAGGACTGGAGCGGGTGGGCCGGGTCGACGGGCAGCTGCTCGCGCTGGGTCATGGCGTCCTGGAACCTCTTCTCGTCCGGGCTGAACGAGGAGGAGACCAGGTCCCAGGTGCCGCCGTAGGTGAAGACGCCGTTGAAGAAGCCGTAGTCCTTCTGGAGGTCCTTCGGGGCGTCGGGGTCGGAGCCCATCAGGGAGATGCCGGGCTTCAGCCGGGGCCGGCCGCCGGACTCGGTGTAGGTGACGCCCTCGACGCCCCACTTGCAGAACTTCTGGCCCTCGTCGGAGTACCAGAGCCAGTCGAGGAACTGCATCATCGCGACGAAGCCGTCGCTCTTGAGGGCCTTGCTGGAGACCATGACGCCGTTCTCCAGGCGGGTGCCGCCGAGCACGACCGGGCCGGCCGGTCCGAGGGGCACCGGGACCATCTCGATCTCGGCCCCGTCGACCTGTTTCTCCAGGTTGTAGCGGTAGTTCTGCACCAGCTCCTGGGGGTTGGCGCTGATCGCGTAGGACTTCTCGGCGAGCAGCTTCTGCACGGCCTGGTCGTCGGTCTGGCTGAAGCTCTCGGGGTCCATGAGCTTCTCGGCGACGAGCCTGCGCAGGTACTCGACCATCTGGCGGTAGGCGTCCTGGGCGCCGGTGAAGACGAACTTCTGCGCCTTGTGGTCGAAGCTGATGTTGTCGTACGTCCATCCGGCCCGGACGCCGAAGGCCTGGCCGAGGTAGCTGAACAGGGCGCCGCAGGGGAAGGGGGTGTTGGTGCTCCAGCGGTCGGAGAAGGGGTACGTGCCGGGGTACTCCTCCCTGAGCGCCTTGAGGACGTCGTAGACCTCGTCCCAGGTGGTGGGCAGGCTCAGGCCGTGCTTGCCGAGGACGTCCGTGCGGAAGGACAGCGAGTAGCCGGACTTGGCCTTCTCGTGCAGACCGGGCAGCAGGTAGTACTTGCCGTCGGACTGGCGGATCGAGTCGAGCTCGGGCTCCAGCTTCCATTTGCGCACCTTGTCGCGGAAGTTGGGCATCAGGTGAACGTAGTCGCTGACCGCTAGGATCGCGCCCGACGAGACGAAGGCGACCTCGGAGGGGTGGTACGTCTTCGGGATCAGGAAGGGGGCGTCGCCCGCGCCGATGAGGACGCTGCGCTTCTTCTCGTAGTCGGCCAGCGGGACGTCGACCGGTTCGAGGGTGACGCCGGTGCGCTTGGTGAGTTCCTTCCAGAACAGCCAGCCGTCCTTCATGGGGTAGACGGGGTTGTTGTTGTGCAGGACCGAGAAGGACAGCGGCTTGGCCGCCTTGAACTGCTGCCCGGCCCGGTAGTTCTTCATCGCCCCGTTTTGCTTCTTCGACAGGTCCTTCCCGTCCCCGCCGTCCTCTGAGCTGCCGCAGCCGGTGACCGTGGCGAGGCCGATGAAGCCGGCGGCGGCGAGTATCTGGCGCCGCGACAGCTGTCCTGCGTTCTTCACGGAGACTCCTTTGTTCCGTAAGCGAGTTGATCCGTAGGCGAGTTGAGGAGGCCGCGTCAGCCCTTGACCGCGCCGAGCATCACGCCCGAGACGAAGTAGCGCTGGACGAACGGGTACACGCAGAGGATCGGCAGGGCGGTGAGGACGATGGTCACCGACTGGATGTTCGCGCCGACCTGGCTGAGCTGCTCCGTGCCCGCGCCGGCGTTGCCGCCGCCGGTGGCGCCCTGGATGAGGTTGCGGAGGTAGACGGTGACCGGCATCAGATCCGTCCGGTCCATGTAGAGGAAGGCGCTGAACCAGGAGTTCCAGAAGGACACCGAGTAGAACAGCACCATCGTCGCCACGACCGCCTTGGACAGCGGCAGGACGATCCTGAGCAGGATGCCGTACGTGCTGAGGCCGTCGATCTGCGCGGCCTCCTCCAGTTCGGTCGGCAGGTTCTCGAAGAAGGCCTTCATGACCAGGAGGTTGAAGACGCTGATCGCGTTCGGCAGGGCGATCGCCCAGACGCTGTTCTTCAGGCCGAGGCTGGTGACCAGGATGTAGTTCGGGATCAGGCCGCCGGTGAAGAACATGGTGAACACGGCGATCCCGACGAGCACGCCACGGCCCTTGAGGTGCTTCTTCGACAGCACGTAGGCGTAACAGGTCGTCAGCACCATGGCCACGGCCGTCGCCACGACCGTGTACAGCACGGTGTTGCCGTAGTTCCGCCAGAACATCGAGTCCTGGAACACGATCTCGTACGTGGTGAGGTTGAACCCCTTGGGCAGCAGGGTCACCTCACCGGCCCGGATCTGCCGCTCCCCGCTGAAGGACCGCGCGAGGATGTTGACGAAGGGGTACAGGGTCACCAGCACGACGAGGGTGAGGACCACCCCGTTGACGCCCTGGAAGACCCGGTAGGAACGACTCGGCTTCACCACAGGCTCGTCCCCACTGTGCGGCGCGAGAGTTGGTTGGCGGACGTGATGAGGACCAGGCCGATGATCGCCTCGAACAGACCGATGGCGGCGGCGTAGCTGAAGCTGTTGGACTCCACGCCGGACCGGTACACGTACGTCGAGATCACGTCGGCGGTCGGATACGTCAGCGGGTTGTACAGCAGCAGGACCTTCTCGAAGCCGACCGCCATGAACGCGCCGATGTTGAGGATCAGCAGCGTGACCATGGTGGGCCGGATGCCGGGCAGGGTGACGTGCCAGATCTGCTGCCAGCGGTTGGCGCCGTCGATGCGCGCGGCCTCGTACAGGTCCTCGTCGATCGTGGTGAGCGCGGCGAGGTAGAGGATCGTGCCCCAGCCGGCGGTCTGCCAGATCTCCGAGCCGACGTAGATCGTGCGGAACCACTCGGGTTCCTGGATGAAGCGGATCGGTTCGTGGCCGAACCAGCCGAGGATGTGGTTGACCGGGCCGTCGCCGGCCAGCATCTGCATCGTGATGCCCGCGACGATCACGATCGACAGGAAGTGCGGAAGGTACGACACCGACTGCACGAACCGCTTCAGGGAGCGCCGGCGTACCTCGTTGAGCAGCAGCGCCAGCACGATCGGGACCGGGAAGCAGAACAGCAGCGTGAGCCCGCCGATCCACAGGGTGTTGCGGAACACCTGCCAGAAGGTGGGGTCGTTGAGGAACATCTGCACATAGCGCAGCCCCACCCACTCCTCGCCGAAGAGCGATCCGCCCGGCTCGAAGCGCCGGAAGGCGATGACGTTGCCGATCATCGGCAGATAGCGGAAGACCAGGAAGAACAGCAGCGGCAGGATCGCCAGCGAGTACAACTGCCAGTCGCGGCGCAGCGCCCGCCGCCAGCCGGTCCGGGCGGGGTCCCGCTTGCCGCGTCGGGGTGCGGCTGAGGCCGGAGACGGATCCTCGGTGCCCGGCGGGGCCGATCTGGTGGACGTGCTCATTGCTCGGGCCTCCCGTGGGCATGGGACGCGGAACCGAAACTTTCGAGCTCTTACCGGTAACTTCGCGGCAACTTAAGGGCAGCAGAAAGCGCTGTCAATGGGTGCAGCGGCAGTCGGCTGAGGCCTCTGTGCCGCGTTGGAATCGCGTCGAACCTGGGTAGACCCCAGGGACCTGCCCCGTTGCCCGTCGCAAGTTTCTGGATGACCACCGACTCCTGCGAGGTGCCGCCGTGCCCGCGTTCGACCTGCCGCTGACGGAACTGGAGCTCCATCGCCCGGACATCGGGGAGCCCGCCGACTTCGACGCGTTCTGGCTGCGCACCCTGAAGGAGGCCGGCCAGGCGGACCCGCTGGTGTCGGTGCGGCCGGTGGAGACGGGCCTGCGGCTGACGCGGACCTGGGACGTGACGTTCCGGGGGTTCGCGGGCGACCCGGTGCGCGCCTGGTTCAGCAGGCCGGCGGTCTCCGGCGAACCCCTTCCCGCTGTCGTCGAGTTCGCCGGGTACGGACGCGGCCGGGGGCTGCCGCACGAGCGCCTGACGTGGGTGAACGCCGGGTACGCGCACCTGCTCATGGACAATCGCGGGCAGGGCGACGAGTACGGCTGCGGCGGCGACACCCCCGACCCGCACGCCACCGCACCGGGCGGCCCCGGCCCGGCGGTACGCGGCCTGCTCGCTCCCGAGGACTACCACTACCGGCGCCTGATCACGGACGCGGTCCGCGCGGTCACGGCGGTGCGGGAACTGCCCGGCGTCGACCCCGCGCGCATCGTCGCGGCCGGCAACAGCCAGGGCGGCGGACTGGCTCTGGCGGTCGCGGGGCTCGTCCCCGACCTGACGGCGCTGCTCGTCACCGCCCCGCTGCTGTGCGGCATCCGCCGCGCGCTCGACCTCACGGACGCGGGGCCGTACGGCGAGATCGCGTCCTATCTCGCCGTCCACCGGGGCGCCGAGCGCGACGTCTACCGCACCCTCTCCTACGTCGAGGGCGTCTCCTTCGCCCGTCGCGCGCAGGCTCCGGCTCACTTCGGCGTGGGGCTACGGGACACGGTGTGCCCGCCGAGCGGGGCGTACGCCGCGTTCAACCGCTATGCCGAACTGACCGGCACGGCACCGCGCAAGGAGATCCACGCGTATCCGTTCAACGGGCACGAGGGGGGTGACGCGGTGCAGGTGCGGCGTCAACTGGCCTGGATGCGAGAGGTGTTGGGCGGATCGGAGTGATGACCGCAGGGATTTGCGGTCACCCTTCGGGGTTCGTTGACCTGAGGTCCGGCCGGAACTCCGGGTGCGGGACGCCGGCCCGCCCATCGGCCTCGCAATTGGGGGCTACTTCCCGATCGGGGACTCCGCGGTGCAGCCGCCGGCGGTCACCAGACCATCGGCACTCTGCTCCTCGAGCACCTTGCCCTTGTGGATGATCTTGCATGTGACCTGGGCGCCTTCGGGGTCCGCGGCGACCGGCATGACCGCCGCGGGCATGATGCCGCGCAGCGTGACCGTCTTCTTCCAGGGCAGCTCGGGCTTCGACACCGACTCGACCTTCGGCTCCATGGCCTTGCCACCGCCGCCGTGGAACTCGATCGAGTCGACGTTCTTCCCGGTGACCTCGTAGGTGACTTGGTACGTCTCGTCCACTGCCTTGTCGACCTGGTCGACGGCCTCGGAACAGGAGCTGAGAGCGAGCGCGAGACCGGCGGTGGCGCCGACGCAGACGGCTGCACGGATGGTGCGGTTCAAAGGGATCCCCCCGGATCATGAAAGGTCGGATCCGCAGCCAATCGTGAAGGGAGAGCAAAGTCAACTTCACAAAACCCGACGCCGGTGACGCCGGAATCCTGACCGGCGCCCTGCTGCGACAGCCGTAGACAACTGCGCCGCTCGGCGCTAACTTCCGCAACAGCGGGGTGGGAGCGCTCCCATAAGGGTGGACCGGAACCCGCCCTTCGAGTCGCTCCCACCCCGCGCATCCGCGCACACGCATCCACAGGCCCGTACCTCAAGGAACGGACGATGCTGTCATGATCCTGACAAGAAACCCGGGTGGACCCCCGATTCCCCGATCAGTACTCCCTGCCCGGGCCAGAGCCTTCTTCCTGGTCCTGCTCTCCCTGCTCGTCACCGTTCCGGCCCTCGGCCTGGTCATGACGGCCGGTGGTGAGGCGGAGGCGCACGGCACTCCCATGAAGCCCGGCAGCCGTACCTTCCTGTGCTGGCAGGACGGTCTGACCGACACCGGTGAGATCAAGCCGGTCAACCCGGCGTGCCGGGCCGCACAGCAGGTCAGCGGCACCACGCCGTTCTACAACTGGTTCTCGGTGCTCCGCTCGGACGGCGCCGGCCGCACCCGGGGCTTCGTACCGGACGGCGAGCTGTGCAGCGGCGGCAACACCAACTTCACCGGGTTCAACACGCCCAGCAAGGACTGGCCGCTCACCCACCTCACCTCGGGCGCGACGGTCGACTTCTCGTACAACGCCTGGGCGGCGCACCCGGGTTGGTTCTACGTCTACATCACCAAGGACGGCTTCGACCCGACCAAGACGCTCACCTGGAACGACATGGAGGAGCGGCCGTTCCTGAGTGTCGACCACCCGCCGCTGAACGGCTCCCCGGGCACGGTCGAGGCCAACTACTCCTGGACCGGCAAGCTCCCCGAGGGCAAGTCGGGCCGCCACATCATCTACATGGTCTGGCAGCGCTCCGACAGCCAGGAGACCTTCTACTCCTGCTCGGACGTCGTCTTCGACGGCGGCAAAGGCGAGGTCACCGGCATCAAGCAGCCGGGCACCCCGTCCGAGCCGGTGCCCGGCACCTGCACGGCCACCCGCAAGACGACCGGCAACTGGAACGGCGGCTACCAGTCCGAGGTGACCGTCACCAACACCGGCACCGTCCCGATGCTCGGCTGGATGGTCGACTGGACGCTGCCGTCCGGCCAGAGGATCGAGAGCCTGTGGAGCGGCAACGCCACCTACAACGGCCAGTCGGTGATGGTCCACAACGCAGGCTGGAACGGCTCCCTCGATCCGGGCAAGAGCACGACGTTCGGGTACACGGTCTCCGGCTCGGGCGGTGACAGTACGACGAGCCTGCCCTGCCGGGTCGGCTGAACCGTCGCTTCGGGCGGGCCCGGTGGCCGGTGAGTCCCGGCTACCGGGCCCGCTTGCTCAGTGGACGTGGTGATGCGGCAGCGGCACCGAGTCACCGGCGGCCGGCCGTCGCCAGCAGGCGGCGCAGGGCGGCCTGGCCCGGTGGGCCCCAGGTGGACTTGCCGCCGGGGCGGCCCCGGACGCCGGCCTCGCCGATGAGGATGCAGGCGAGAGCGCGCCCGACGGCCCAGCCGCGGGCGCGGCGCAGGGTCGCGGGGTCCGGGGTCGGCCGGTAGGTGTCGTGGAAGCGGTCGGCGGCGCCGTCCGGCAGCAGGATCCAGGCGGCGGCGAGGTCAAGGGCCGGGTCGCCCGCGCAGAGGGCGCCGAAGTCGATCACGCCGCAGAAGGTGCCGTCGGCGGTGAGGATGTTGGCCGGGTGCAGGTCGCCGTGGAGCCACATCGCCGGGCCCGTCCATTCGGGCGCGGCTGCGGCGTCCTCCCAGACCGCGCGGACCCCGTCCGGGTCCGGGAGCAGTCCCATCTCCGTGGCCGCGGCGAGCTGCTGGGCGAACCCCTCGGCGGTGTCGGACAGGGGGCCGCCGCGGCCACGGTCAAGGGGTGCGTCGTCGGGAGCGGGGCGATGCAGAGCCGTCAGGAACGCGGCCAGGGCCTCGGCCGATTCCGCGGCGCGGGTGGCGGGGGCGCGGTCGGCGGGAGCGCCCTGCACCCAGGTGGTGACGATCCAGGGCCGCGGGAAGCGCTCGGAGGGTTCGCCGAGGCGCTGCGGGACGGGGACCTTCAGCGGCAGGCGCGGGGCGAGGGAGGGGACCCAGGTGTGTTCCTTGCGCAGCAGCGCGTCCGCGGACTGCGTCGCCCACGGCAACCGGACGGCCAGGTCGTCACCGAGGCGCCAGAGCTGGTTGTCCCAGCCGCGCGCGCCGAGCCGCACCGGGCGATCGGCCAGGTCGGGGTGCTGCTCGCGCAGCAGCTCACGGATCAGTGCCGCCGTGATCTCGATCTCGGTGTGGGCCATGCGGCGCAACGTTAGCGGGCGGCGGTCGTGGGAGACGCGCGTGGCCGGAAATCACCGGATCGACGGCCGAGCCGGTCCGTCGGTCCCATATGTCGCTGTTATCCAGGTGTGCGATTCTGTTGTGTGGGTGCCCTGCCGCTCATGTGGGGCGTGGATCCGCCGCGTCGTCGTCGCCTGAGTTCCGGGGACTCCCACCTGCCGGTAGCCACGGCATGGACGGGAGGTGGATGCGGACATGCCCCATCACGGCGATGCCCGGACCGCGGCCCCCGGCCTTCGGGCGCCGGGGAACGGGGGCACCGGTTCGCCTCGCCCCACGCCGGAGTCCGCCGCGCGGGAACGGGTCCTGACGTTCGCCGGGGTGACGCTGGCGGCGGTGTACGTACGGAGCGAGGACGGTGCGGAGCTCCGGCTGGTGGAGTCGGCCGGTGCCGAGCCGGAGCGGTACGGGCTGCCCAGCCGCGTGCGGCACGGCGGGGGCACCTCGCCCGCCCCGGCGCCGGGCTACGCGGAGGCGTCGGGAGACAGCGGGCCTGCCGTGGTCGAGGCCTTTCGCAACGGGCGGCCGCTGTGGCTCGCGGGTCGGCAGGAAGGCGGAGCCGCCGGCGCGCCGCTCGGGGCGGTGCCGCTGGGGGCCGCCGGCGGGTGGCTGGGATGCCTGGTCGTGGTGGGAGAGGCCGGGGAGGGGTTCGGGGCCGAGCAGCGGGAGTTCCTGCGGCGGTATGCCGAGGCGATCGCCGGGCGGCTCCGGGGGGAGGCAGACCGGTCCGCTCCCTCGCCCCTGCTCGATTCCGCCCTGCGTACGCTGGGGGTCGGCTCCTTCGCCCTGGCACCCGGCACCGGGCTGGTCGAGACCGACCCGGCCCTGCTGGAACTGGTCGGCATCCCCGAGGGCGGCTTCGACGGCAAGACCGACACCCTGCTCTCATACAGCGTCCCGGAGGACGTACCGGCCCTGTTGTCGGTTCTCGAACCGGCCCCACAGACACCCGGGCGCCGGGAACTGGAGTTCCGTACCCGCCGGGCCACCGGTGAACTGTGCTGGCTGCGCCTGTCCTGCCGCGTGCTGAAAGGGCCCGACGGCGTCCCGGAGCGGGTGCTGGGTGTGGTGACCGCGGCTCCCGTCCTGCGCCGGAGCGCAAGCGACGTCGCCCGGATCCAGTGGCTGACGGCCGCGCTCGACGACGCCACGACGGTCCGGGACGTCAGCCGCGTGGTGGTCGCCGCGCTGCGCGAGCCGCTGGGTGCCGACCGGGTGGCGCTCGCCGAGCTGCTGGAGGACCGGCTGGCGGTCACCGTGCTCGATCCGCCGGGTGCCGGTGCCTGGCCGGAGCTGTGGCGTTCCGAGTGGCGCTCGGAGTGGCCCGACGCGCCGGTCACCGCCCTGCCCACGCTCCTGGCGGCGCTGCGCGACGGGCGGATGAGCCTGTGGCCGGCGGGTGCCGTGCTGGAACCAGGGCTCGCGGGGATCGGCCCCGGCGGGCTCGCGGTCCTGCCGCTGCCGGCCAAGGGCAGGGTGGCCGGGGTGTGCCTGGTCGGCTGGGACGCGCCGCACGAGTTCGCGCCCGAGGAGCGGGCCCTGCTGACGGCGACCGCGGGGCTGGTGGGACAGGCCCTGATCCGCGCGCACGCCTACGACGCCGAGCAGGAACTCGCGACGATGCTCCAGCGCAGCCTGCTGCCGCGCCGTCTGCCCCTGTTGCCCGGGGGCACCGCCGTGGCCCGCTATCTGCCCGCCCGGCGCGGGCTCCAGGTGGGCGGCGACTGGTACGACGTGATCGCTCTGTCGGAGGGGAAGGTGGCCCTGGTCATCGGTGATGTGCAGGGGCACAGTGCCGGAGCCGCGACGATCATGGGCCAGATGCGCACCGCGGTCCGGGCCTACGCCGTGGAGGGTCATCCGCCGGACGTGGTCGTCGCGCACGCCAACCGGCTGCTCGTGGGCATGGAGACCGACCTGTTCGCCACGTGCTGCTATGTCGAGCTGGACATGGAGGAGGGCAACGCGCTGTTCGTGCGGGCCGGGCATCTGTCCCCGCTGCTGCGTCATCCCGACGGCGGCACGGAGGAGATCACGGTCGAGGGCGGGCTGCCGCTGGGCGTGCTGGAGGACGCGGAGTTCCCGATGACGGCGTTGGCGCTGGCGCCCGGCACGGTGCTCGCGCTGGTGACGGACGGCCTGGTCGAGTCGGCCGAACTGGACCTGGACGAGGGCATGCGGATCGTGGGCGAGGCGCTCGCCGCGGCCGATCCCTCCGACCCGGGGCGGATGGCGGACGACCTGCTCGGCGAGGCCGGCCGCCGGGAGGACGACGTGGCGTTGCTGCTGCTGCGCTACGACGGGATGCGGGTGCGGCCGGTGCGGGCGGGCTGGGTGGTGTGGCGGCTGCCGGACGCGGTCATGCACGCCCGCCGGTTCAGCGCGCGCACGCTGCGTTCGTGGGACGTCGTGGCCGAGGCCGACACCGTGCTGCTGGTGGTGTCCGAACTGGTCACCAACGCGCTCGTGCACACGCAGGGTGCGCTGCGGCTGGACCTGACCCTGGCCGCGGACCGGCTGCGGGTGACCGTGAGCGACTCCTCGCCGCGGGCGCCGGCCAAGCCGGTGGTCGTGGACTGGGAGTCGACCGGCGGCCGGGGGCTCTTCCTGGTGGAGGCGCTGTCGGCGGCCTGGGGCTCGGTGCCGGTCGGGGGCGGCAAGCAGGTGTGGAGCGAGATCGTCGTGTCTCGCCAGGAGCAGGAGGCGGACCGGGAACCGGAAGCGGAGCCGGTCCCGCAACCGTGGGTGGAGCCGGCAGAGGAACGGGAGGCCGGCCGGGACCGGGGCTGGGGCATCGGCCGCAACCGGGGCTGGGGCATCGGCCGCATCCGCGACCGAGGCGGAGGCCGTGCCTCGCGGCGGAACCGGGACCGCGACCAGCCCCGCATCCGAAACGAGAATCCGGGCCCCCCGAGCCCGGACGCGGGCCAAGGCCGACCCCGGGACCCCGCGGCGGCCGGGCCCCGGACCGGAGCAACCCCCGGGGACGAGGCCGGGACAAGGAGGGAGGTCCGGGATGAGGGGCCGTAGGTGGCGGGTGGGGGCCTGGCTCGTCGCGGCTGTCATGGCGGTGGCGTCGGCCGGCTGTACCGAGGACGGCGGGCAGGGCGAGGGCGGGCTCACCATCGGGCTGCTGCTGCCGAGCCGCGCGGTGCCCCGCTGGGAGCAGTCCGACAAGCCCCTGATCGAGAAGCGGGTGAAGGAGCTGTGCCCGCACTGCAGGGTCGTGTACGCCAACGCGGAGAACGACGCGGCGAGCCAGCGGCACCAGATGAACTCCATGATCACCAGGGGTGTGTCCGCCCTGATCCTGGACGTCGTCGACCCCAAGGCGCTGCGCTCCTCGGTCCGCGCGGCGGACCGCGCGGGCATCCCGGTCGTCGCCTATGACCGGCTCGCCGAGGGTCCGATCTCGGGTTTCGTCAGTTTCGACGGCGGCCGGGTCGGCAGGCTCCAGGGCGATGCGCTGCTGAAGGGCATGGGTGCCAGGGCCGACGACGGCGGCGTCGTCATGGTGAACGGCGACCCCTCCAGCCCCAACGCCGCCTGGTACGAGGGCGGGGCCCGGTCCGTGCTCCAGGACAGGGTGCGGATCCTCAAGTCGTACAACACGCTCGGCTGGCGCACGGAGAACGCGCACGACCACATGTCCGCCGCGATCAGCGCCCTCGGCCCGGACGAGATCGACGGGGTGCTCGCGGCCAACGACTCGATCGCCGCCGGCGTCATCGCGGCGCTCAAGAGCGCCCGCGTCTCGCCACTGCCCCCGGTCACCGGCCAGGACGCCGACCTCGACGCCGTGCGGCGCATCGTCAAGGGCGAGCAGTACATGACCGTCTACAAGCCCTTCCGGCAGGAGACCGAGGCGGCCTCCGCCATGGCCGTCGCCCTGGCGCGCGGCAACGACCTCGACGCCCTCGTCACGTCGACCGTGGACAGCCCCACCACAAAGGACGTCCCGGCGGTGCTGCTCGACCCGGTCTCCGTGACGGCCGAGACCGTCGGGCAGACGCTCGTCCGGGACGGCGTCTACACGATCGACCAGATCTGCACCCCGAAGCTCCGGTCGGCCTGCGACCGGATCGGGCTCACCCGGTGAGGGAGGTGATCCCCTGTGGTCCATCCACCCGTACTGGCGTTGCGTGGCATCTCCAAGCGGTTCGGCGGCGTACAGGCGCTCGTCGACGTCGACCTCCAGGTCCGGGCCGGTGAGGTCGTGGCCCTGGCGGGCGACAACGGCGCCGGCAAGTCCACGCTGATCAAGGTGATCTCGGGCGTGAGCCCCGCCGACCGGGGCGTCATCGAGTGGGAGGGGCGCCTCGTGCAGATCAAACGCCCGCACGACGCCCACGCCCTGGGCATCGCGACCGTTTACCAGGACCTCGCCATGTGCGACAACCTCGATGTCGTGGGCAATCTCTTCCTCGGCCGGGAGATCGACCGGGTGGGCGTCCTCGACGAGGTGGAGATGGAGCGCCGGGCCCGCGATCTGATGCGGGCCCTGTCGATCCGTATCCCCGACGTGCGCATGCCGGTCGCCGCGCTCTCCGCCGGGCAGCGGCAGGCCGTCGCGATCTCCCGCTCGCTCATGGGCGCGCCCAAGGTCCTGCTGCTCGACGAGCCCACCGCCGCCCTCGGGGTCGAGCAGACCAGCCATCTGCTCGACCTCATCGAGGAGGTGCGCGACCGCGGTATGGCGATCATCCTCATCAGTCACAACATGGGCGACATCAAGGCCGTCGCGGACCGGGTCGCCGTACTGCGGCTGGGCCGCAACAACGGTCTGTTCGACGTGAGCACCGTGACGCAGGAGCAGATCATCTCCTCCGTCACCGGGGCGGCGGACAACGCCGTGGCGCATCGCACGAAGGGCAACGAGGAGGCGTGGCCGTGACCGGGGGCGGGCCGCACCGGGGCGGCGGAACCGCCGGGACGGGCGGCGGCGCCGGGCCGGTCGCACCCGGCCGCGGGCCGCGCACCCGCGGCTGGCCCGGCAGTCTGCGCGACTACGCCCTGGAGATGCGCGGCAGTGTGCGGGACGCCGAGCGCGGGCCGCTGCTGGTGGTCGCCGGGCTGATCGTGATCTGGATCGTCTTCCAGGCGCTGGACGACAAGTTCCTCTCGCCGCGCAACCTGTCCAACCTGAGCGTGGACATCGTCGGGACCGGTCTGGTCGCCGTCGGCATCGTGTTCGTGCTGCTGATCCGGGAGATCGATCTGTCGGTCGGCTCGGTCAGCGGCCTGGCGGGGGCCGCCTTCGCGGTGCTGAACGTGAACCACGGGATGCCGGAGGGGCTCGCGGTGATCGTGGCGATCGCCGCGGGCATGGCGGTGGGCGCCTTCCACGGGTTGTTCTTCGCCTGGCTCGGCGTGCCCGCGTTCGTCGTGACCCTCGCGGGGCTGCTGATCTGGAACGGCCTGACGCTCGACCTGCTGGGCGCGAGCGGCACCATCAACATCGACGAGGAGGGCCTGGTCGCTTCCCTGACCAGCCGGCACTTCGATGACGACGTGGCGGCCTACGCGGTGGCGGCGCTCGGCACGGCCGGATACTTCCTGGCCGCCCACCGCAAGCGCGCCCGGCACCGGGCCGCCGGGATGCCGTACCGGCCGACGGTTGAGATCTGGTTGCGCACCGGTGTCCTCGCGGTGCTCGTCTTCGCCGCGGCCCACACGCTCAACCGGTTCCAGGGGCTGCCGCTCGCGCTGCTGATCTTCCTGGTGGTCCTCGTCGTCTCGGACTACGTGCTGCGCCGCACCCGTTGGGGGCGGCGGGTGTACGCGCTCGGTGGCGGGGTCGAGGCGGCGCGGCGGGCGGGCATCGCCGTGGAGCGGGTGCGGGTCGCGATGTTCATGGTGTCGGGGACGCTGGCCGCGATCGGCGGGCTGTTCGTGGCCTCGGGCCTGACCTCGGCGAGCCCCACGACGGCCCGCGCCGCCGGTTCCGGGATGCTGCTGATCAACGCGATCGCCGCGGCCGTCATCGGCGGTACGAGCCTGTTCGGCGGGCGTGGCTCGCCCTGGTCCGTGCTGCTCGGTGTGCTGGTCATCCAGTCGATCGCCTCGGGCATGGGGCTGCTGGGAGTGGAGGACGCCGTGCAGTTCATGATCACGGGTGGGGTGCTGCTGACCGCCGTCGCGGCCGACGCGCTCTCCAGACGCGCGGCGGCCCGGCGGGGCCGCCCCTGAGTCATGAATTTATCCCGAAATGCCTAAGAAACAGCAAAGATGGGTAAGGGGCGGAGTGCCATGAAACCCAGCCGCCTCGTCCGGGCGGCCGTGGCCGCCACGGCCGTCGCAGGCCTGGTCCTCGCCGGTTGCGGTGACACGGACCCGCCCGGCGGCGAGCAGGCCGACCTCAGCGTGCTCGCCACGGACGTGCCCCAGGTGCAGACCCTGAAGAAGCTCACCAAGAAGCACTTCACCGCGGAGACCGGCATCACGGTCGACTACACCCTGCTGCCGGAGAACGAGGCGCGGGAGCGGATGAACCGCGAGTTCGCGACCCAGGCCGGCCACTACGACGTGGCGAGCGTGAGCGCCTACGAGGTGCCGATCTACTCGGACAACGGCTGGCTCGCCCCGCTGGACTCCTATGTGAAGGCCGACGAGGACTTCGACCAGGGCGACGTCTTCCCGAACCTGATGTCCTCGCTGACCGGCGAGGACGGCAGGCTCTACGCCGAGCCGTTCTACGGCGAGGGCTCCTTCCTGATGTACCGCAAGGACCTCTTCCGCAAGGACGGGCTGACCATGCCGCCGAACCCGACCTGGGAGCAGGTAGCCGATCTCGCCGCCCAGGTCGACGGCACCGACGGCGCGAGCGGCATCTGCCTGCGCGGCCTGCCCGGCTGGGGCCAGAACCTCGCCCCCATCAACACGGTCGTCAACACCTTCGGCGGCACCTGGTACGACATGGACTGGAACGCGCGCCTGACCTCACCCGAGTTCAAGAAGGCCGTCGGCTTCTACGTCGACCTACTGCGCTCCCACGGCCAGCCCGGCGCCGAACGGATGGGCGTGCTGGAGATCCTCGACCGCTTCGTCGCGGGCAAGTGCGCCATGATGTACGACGCCACGTCGCTGGCCTCGTCGATCGAGGCCGACGGTTCCTCGGTCAAGGGCAAGGTCGGCTACGTCCCGGCCCCGCACGACCGGACCGAGAAGGCCGGCTGGCTGTGGACCTGGGCGTGGGGCGTCCAGCAGGCCTCCGACGACAAGGACGCCGCCTGGGAGTTCATCTCCTGGGCCTCCTCCAAGGAGTACCAGGAGCTGGTCGGGCAGGAGGTGGGCTGGACCGCGGCGCCCGCCGGGAACCGCAAGTCGCTCTACGCCAACCCCGAGTACCAGCAGGCGGCCGGCGCCTGGTACCGGCAGGAGTACACGGCGGCGACCGACTCCGCCGACCCGAAGAACCCCGGCGTCGCCCCCCGCCCCTACACCGGCATCGGCTTCCTGGGCATTCCCGAGTTCGCCGTGCTCGGTACGGCGGTCTCCGAGCAGATCGCCGCGGCCATCGCCGGGCAGCAGTCGGTGGACACGGCCCTGGACAAGTCGCAGGACCTCGCTCAGGCAGCGGCGGCGAAGTACCGGGGCGAGTGACCCGGCGGTCACCGCTGCTCGGAGAGCCCCAGTGCCCCGGCCGGCGACGGCAGTTCACCCTTCGTCTGCCGAGCGGGAGGAAGGTCCACGGTGAACTCGGTGTGTCCCGGCGCGCTGCGCACACCCGCGTGCCCGCCGTGCGCGGACGCGATCGCCTCGACGACGGCCAGGCCGAGCCCGGATCCCGCGGCTTCCGGGCCGCTGCGCGAGCGGGAGACGTCGGCGCGCGTGAAGCGGTCGAACACGGCGGCGAGGAGGTGCGGCGGGATGCCGGGACCGTCGTCGCGGACGCGGACGATGCGGCGCGACGCGGTGGACTCCACCGCGGCCACGACCGTGGTGCCGGGCGGGGTGTGCGCACGGGCGTTGGCGAGGAGGTTCGCCACGGCCTTGCGCAGGGCCGGTTCGTCGCCGGTGACCAGGACCGGCGCGTCGAGGCGCAGCGCCAGTCGCCAGGCGTGGTCCGCGTCCGCCGCCCGCGCCTGCCGCACGGCCTCGGCGACCAGCGCCGCCAGGTCCACCTCGGCGGACGGCAGGGGGCGGCCCTCGTCCAGCCGGGCCAGCAGCAGGAGGTCCTCGACCAGGACCGTCATGCGCGCCGACTCGGCGGCGACCCGGCGCCAGGCCGGCGCCGGGTCGACCGGGCCGGTGCCGCGGTTCATGAGCTCCGCGTAACCGACGATGGACGCCAGCGGGGTACGGAGTTCGTGGCCGGCGTCGGCCAGGAAGCGGCGCATGCGTTCCTCACCGCGGCGCAGCCGCTCCTCGCCCCGGCGGCATTCGGCACGGGCGGTCTCGGCATGGTCGATCATGCGGTTGAGCGCGGCGGCGACCCGCCCCGCCTCGCTGCCGGGGCCGGTGTCCGCCTCGGGCACCCGGGGCAGCCGGTCGCGGCCGAGCGGCGTCCGGGCGACCTCGGCGGCGATGGCGGCGACCCGGCCGAGGGGACGCGGCTGACGCCGTACGACGACGGCACAGGCGCAGCCCGCGACGGCGAGCCCGGCCGCTGCGACGACCGCCTCGACCACGGCCAGGCGGTGCGTCATCTCCTGTACGTCGCTTAGGGGGTGTCCGGCGAGGACACGGACCCCGCCCGCGTCCAGGCCCGTGACCCGGTAGGTGCCGAGGCCGGGGACGGTCCGGGTGTGGGGCGTGCCGTCGGGGGCGAGGCCGCGCAGGGCGGTGCGCTGGCCGGGGGTCAGGCTCCGCGGTGGGGCGTCCTGGCCGGTCACCGCCCCGGCCGTGACCGCGCCGTGCGCGTCGAGCCGGGCCGCGAGCAGCCCGCCGGGGTGCCCGGTCCCGTCGAGGAACGCCAGGTCCCGGTCGTCGTCCGGCCGCAGCGAGGCATGGGCCAGACCGTGTTCGGCGGCGTCCATGACCCGGCCGTCCAGACGGTCCAGCAGATACGCCCGCTGCGCGAGGACGCCGGCGAGCGCCATCGCGGCACAGACGGCGACGAGGGCGGCACCGATACGGACGAGGAGCCGGGTGCGCAGTGACCCAGGGGTGCCAGACATGTACCGATCCTGTCCCGGCCCGCTGGGGGAACCCTGTGTTCAGCCTGAGCGCGGGCGATGACCCCGTGCCGGCGGCCACCCGGCCCTGGCCTCAACGGCGCGGGCCGCGCCCCCGGTCACCCGGGAACGCGGCCCTCGAACTGCCGTGAACTGCCTTGCCGCTCCGCTTACTTGCGGATCAGGCTGCGCAGCACGTACTGCATGATGCCGCCGTTGCGGTAGTAGTCCGCCTCACCGGGGGTGTCGATGCGGACGACCGCGTCGAACTCGACGCCGGTGTCGGTGGTGACCTTCACCGTGCGCGGGGTGGTGCCCTCGTTGAGCTCGGTGACGCCGGTGATGGAGAAGGTCTCCTCGCCGGTCAGGCCGAGGGACTGGGCCGAGGCGCCCTCCGGGAACTGGAGCGGCAGGACGCCCATGCCGATGAGGTTCGAGCGGTGGATGCGCTCGTACGACTCGGCGATGACGGCCTTGACGCCGAGGAGCGCGGTGCCCTTGGCGGCCCAGTCGCGGGACGAGCCGGAGCCGTACTCCTTGCCGGCCAGGACGACCAGCTGGATGCCGGCGGCCTGGTAGTTCTGCGAGGCGTCGTAGATGAAGGAGACCGGGCCGCCCTCCTGCGTGAAGTCACGCGTGTAGCCGCCCTCGGTGCCCGGCGCGATCTGGTTGCGCAGGCGGATGTTGGCGAACGTACCGCGGATCATGACCTCGTGGTTGCCGCGGCGGGAGCCGTAGGAGTTGAAGTCGCGACGCTCGACGCCGTGCTCGGTGAGGTACTTGCCCGCCGGGGTGTCGGCCTTGATCGCACCGGCCGGGGAGATGTGGTCGGTGGTGACCGAGTCGCCCAGCTTGGCCAGCACGCGGGCGCCGGAGATGTCGGAGACCGGGGTGGTCTCCATCGTCATGCCCTCGAAGTACGGGGGCTTGCGGACGTACGTCGACCGCGGGTCCCACTCGAACGTGTTGCCGGTCGGGATCGGCAGCGCCTGCCACTGGGCGTCGCCCGCGAAGACGTCCGAGTAGGACTTGGAGAACATGTCCTCGCCGATGGCGTTGGCGACGACGTCGTTCACCTCGGCCTCGGAGGGCCAGATGTCCTTCAGGAAGACCGGGTTGCCGTCCTGGTCGGTGCCCAGGGCGTCACGGGTGATGTCCACCTTCATGGAGCCCGCGAGGGCGTAGGCCACGACCAGCGGCGGGGACGCCAGGTAGTTCATCTTGACGTCGGGGTTGATACGGCCCTCGAAGTTCCGGTTGCCGGAGAGGACCGAGGTGACCGCGAGGTCGTGGTCGTTGACGGCCTTGGAGACCTCCTCCGGCAGCGGGCCGGAGTTGCCGATGCAGGTGGTGCAGCCGTAGCCGACGAGGTTGAAGCCGACCTTGTCGAGGTACGGGGTCAGGCCCGCCTTGTCGAAGTAGTCGGTGACGACCTTCGAACCCGGGGCGAGGGTGGTCTTGACCCACGGCTTGCGGGTCAGGCCCTTCTCGACCGCCTTCTTGGCCACCAGGGCGGCGGCGACCATGACGTACGGGTTGGAGGTGTTGGTGCAGGAGGTGATGGCCGCGACCGTCACCGCGCCGTGGTCGATCTCGTACGTCGAGCCGTCGGGGGCGGTCACGGTGACCGGGTTGGACGGGGCGCCGTTCGGGGCGACGGCCGGGGCGTCGGAGGCCGGGAAGGACTCCTGGCCCGCCTCGTCCACGCTGTCGACGTAGTTGCGTACGTCCTGCTTGAACTGCTCGGCGGCGCCTGCGAGGACGATACGGTCCTGCGGGCGCTTCGGGCCGGCGATGGACGGCACGACCGTCGACAGGTCGAGCTCCAGCTTCTCGGAGAAGTCGGGCTCGGCCTTCGGGTCCAGCCAGAGGCCCTGCTCCTTGGCGTACGCCTCGACGAGGGCGAGCTGCTGCTCCGAGCGGCCCGTCAGCTTCAGGTACTTGATGGTCTCGTCGTCGATCGGGAAGATCGCGGCGGTGGAGCCGAACTCCGGCGACATGTTGCCGATGGTGGCGCGGTTGGCGAGGCTCGTCGCCGCCACACCCTCGCCGTAGAACTCGACGAACTTGCCGACGACGCCGTGCTTGCGCAGCATCTCGGTGATGGTCAGCACGAGGTCGGTGGCGGTGGTGCCGGGGGTGAGCTCACCGGTGAGCTTGAAGCCGACGACGCGCGGGATGAGCATGGAGACCGGCTGGCCGAGCATCGCGGCCTCGGCCTCGATGCCGCCGACGCCCCAGCCCAGCACACCGAGGCCGTTGACCATGGTGGTGTGCGAGTCGGTGCCGACGAGCGTGTCGGGGTACGCCTGGCCGCCTCGCACCATCACGGTCCGGGCCAGGTGCTCGATGTTCACCTGGTGGACGATGCCGGTGCCGGGCGGGACGACCTTGAACTCGTCGAACGCGGTCTGACCCCAGCGCAGGAACTGGTAGCGCTCGCGGTTGCGGCCGTACTCCAGCTCGACGTTCTGCGCGAAGGCCTCGTTCGTGCCGAACTTGTCGGCGATGACGGAGTGGTCGATGACCAGCTCGGCCGGCGCCAGCGGGTTGATCTTCGCCGGGTCGCCGCCCAGCTCCTTCACGGCCTCACGCATGGTCGCGAGGTCCACGACACAGGGAACGCCCGTGAAGTCCTGCATGATCACGCGGGCCGGCGTGAACTGGATCTCCTGCGACGGCTGGGCCTGCGAGTCCCAGCCGCCGAGGGCGCGGATGTGGTCGGCGGTGATGTTCGCGCCGTCCTCGGTGCGGAGCAGGTTCTCCAGCAGGACCTTGAGGCTGTACGGAAGGCGGGCCGAGCCCTCCACCTTGTCCAGCCGGAAGATCTCGTACGACTCGTCGCCCACCTGCAGCGTGCTGCGGGCGTCGAAGCTGTTCGCCGACACGACAGTCTCCTTCATTGATGTGCGCGTACCACCACGATCCTGCCGCCACGGCATCTCGACCGATCCGCTAAGGTAAGGCTAAGTTAGGTGAGCCTTACCGGGGTGGCGGCTGCGGTGCTCCTCGGCAGATATCTCGATGTCGAGATAACTCTAGTACACCGAGGCCGGTTGGTCATGCCCCGGCGTCCGCCATGCGGTCATACGCGCCCCTCTCCGGGGTATCCGAACCAGGTATCCACGCCACGAACGGAGAGGAGACAGGCATGCCACTCACGTTCCGCAAGAGTTTCCGGATCCTTCCGGGGGTGCGTCTGAACATCAACAAGCGCTCCTGGTCCATCACGACCGGCGGCGGAAAGAACGGCCCGCGTTACACCCGCAGCAGTACGGGACGTCGTACGACATCGATGGATTTGCCCGGACCTTTCGGGTGGCGACGTACGCGCACCACTCGCCGACCCTGAAGCCACCAGGGACGATTGACTTCCCGTCACCCGAACGGACCCCCCGGTCGGGCACCATCTCATATCTGAGATAACCTCAACCGCATGGCAGACGACTACCTCGTACGCATCGGCAAGCTCATCCGTGACGCCCGTCAGCACCGGGGCTGGACCCAGTCGCAGCTGGCCGAGGCACTCGGAACCAGCCAGAGTGCCGTGAACCGGATCGAGCGCGGCAACCAGAACATCAGCCTTGAGATGATCGCGCGCATCGGGGAGGCCCTCGACAGCGAGATCGTGTCCCTCGGCTACGCCGGTCCGATGCACCTGCGGGTCGTCGGCGGTCGCCGGCTCTCCGGCGCCATCGACGTCAAGACGAGCAAGAACGCGTGTGTCGCACTGCTGTGCGCCTCACTGCTCAACCAGGGGCGCACGGTGCTGCGCCGCGTCGCCCGTATCGAGGAGGTGTACCGCCTCCTGGAGGTGCTGGGCTCGATCGGCGTGCGCACCCGGTGGATCAACGACGGTGTCGACCTGGAGATCGTGCCGTCGGCCGAGCTGGACCTGGCGTCGATCGACGCGGACGCGGCCCGCCGCACCCGCTCCATCATCATGTTCCTCGGTCCGCTGCTGCACCGCATGGACCACTTCAAGCTGCCCTACGCCGGCGGCTGCGACCTCGGCACGCGCACGGTCGAGCCGCACATGATCGCGCTGCGCCGGTTCGGTCTGGACATCGCCGCCACCGAGGGCCAGTACCACGCCGTGGTGGACCGCTCGGTCCGCCCCGACCGTCCGATCGTGCTGACCGAGCGCGGCGACACGGTGACCGAGAACGCGCTGCTCGCCGCCGCCCGGCACGACGGCATCACCGTCATCCGCAACGCGTCCTCCAACTACATGGTCCAGGACCTGTGCTTCTTCCTGGAGGCCCTCGGCGTCAAGGTCGACGGCATCGGCACCACCACGCTCACGGTGCACGGCGTGCCGACCATCGACGTCGACGTGGACTACTCCCCCTCCGAGGACCCGGTCGAGGCGATGAGCCTGGTCGCGGCGGCCGTGGTCACCGAGTCGGAGCTGACGGTGCGTCGGGTGCCGATCGAGTTCCTGGAGATCGAGCTGGCCGTGCTGGAGGAGATGGGCCTCGACCACGACCGCACGCCCGAGTACTTCGCCGACAACGGCCGCACCCGGCTGGTCGACCTCACCGTCCGGCCCTCCAAGCTGGAGGCGCCGATCGACAAGATCCACCCCATGCCGTTCCCCGGCCTGAACATCGACAACGTCCCGTTCTTCGCGGCCATCGCGGCGGTCGCCCAGGGCAAGACCCTCATCCACGACTGGGTCTACGACAACCGCGCGATCTACCTGACGGACCTGAACCGCCTCGGCGGCCGCCTCCAGCTCCTCGACCCGCACCGCGTCCTGGTCGAGGGCCCGACCCGCTGGCGCGCCGCCGAGATGATGTGCCCGCCCGCCCTGCGCCCCGCCGTGGTCGTCCTCCTGGCGATGATGGCGGCCGAGGGCACGTCGGTGCTGCGCAACGTGTATGTCATCAACCGGGGTTACGAGGACCTGGCGGAGCGGCTGAACTCGATCGGGGCGCAGATCGAGACGTTCCGGGACATCTAGACTCGGGGAGACCACCCAGCCGTCGCGCTCAGGGGAGCGCGACGGCGCTCTGGCCGGCTGCGACGCGAAGAAGGTCCAGCTTCCCCGCGTCGCTGCTTGCGGCCGCTGCCGTGTAGGTGACCATGCGCAGGTCGGCGCCGGGAACGATGAGGACGTCGCAGTCGAGCTGGATGTCGCCGATCTCCGGATGCCGGATGGTCTTGCGGTCGCTGGTGTGCTGGGCGGCGGTCGTCTGCGTGGCCCAGTGATGGGCGAAGGCCTCGGACACGCCTCGCAGTTCCCGTACGAGACGATCGAGCTGGGCGTCCCCGGGATAGCGGGACACCGCGTCCTTGAGGTCGGCGACGATCGACGCCTCGAAGACGCCCGGTCCGCGCTCGGATCGGACGGGCGGCATCGCGGCGTGTGCGACGCCGTCGCCGAAGAGCGCACGGGCGAGGTTCCGTTCGGCGGGCGGGACGACGGCGGCGTCGCCGAACACGGCGCTCCACATGGTGTTCCACCACACCAGCGTCCAGTCCGCGCTGAACACGCCGATCGGGACGTCGCCCAGTCGCGCGGCGAGCCGTTGGATGCCCGGGGGCACATGGGTGCTGACCGTCCCGTCCTGCGGCGGCAGGAGCCCGGCGCTTCGGTACAGCTGGTCGCGCTCGGCACGGGAGAGCTGAAGGGCCCGTGCGAGGGCGCCGACGACCTGGGCCGAGGGGTTCTTCGCGCGTCCCTGTTCCAGCCGCAGGACGTAGTCGACGGAGAGCCCGGCCAGTTGTGCGAGCTCCTCGCGGCGCAGTCCCGGGGCACGACGGCCGTCCGTCACGGCGAAGCCGGCGTCGGCCGGAGCGAGGCGGTCTCGCCAGGCGCGCACGAGGGCGCCGAAAGGTGAGCGGGAGGAAGCCATGAGGGTCATTCTCGCCGCGCGGACCGAGATGAGCCTGGGTACTGCCAGTCCTGGTGACGGGGACGGCACTGGTCGGCGGTGGCGCGTGCGGTGAACGTGGAGGTGTGCCCGGGCCGGATGCCATCGGCTGACCTGTGAAGGAGCCTTCCATGAAGCACACCCTCGTGATGACGGGCGCGAGTCGCGGGATCGGCCACGTCGCCGCAAGGCACATCCTGCGCCGGTCGCCGGGCGTGCACCTCCTGGTTGTCGCCCGCGGATTCTCCGGCGCGCAGCTCGCCGCGGAACTCGCCACGGGCGGGCACAAGGTCTCGCACGTCCCGGCGGACCTCGGCTCGCTGGGCAGCGTCCGCTCGGCCGCCGGCGAGATCCGTGACCGGCTCGATCGCGGTGACCTCCCGCCGCTGCGCGGCTTCGTGGGCAACGCGGGCACGCAGTACACGAACGCGCTCACCGGGACACCCGACGGCTTGGAGTCCACCTTCACGGTCAACGTGCTCGCCAACCACCTGTTCGTCCGCCTGCTCCAGGACCGCTTCGCCGCCCCCGCCCGGATCGTGATCACCGCCAGCGACACCCACTTCGGCGACTTCAAGCACACCATGGGCATGGTGCCCGGCCCGGCCTGGAAGTCCCCGGACGTCCTCGCCCGCACCGGCGCCTTCCCCGACCCGGACACCGTGGTCGCCGGGCGCACCGCGTACTCGACGAGCAAGCTGGCCGCCATCTACCTCGTGCACGAGTACGCGCGCCGCCTTCCGGTCGGGATCGACGCCGTCGCCTACAACCCGGGCTTCGTCCCCGGCACGGGCCTGGCCCGCAACGCCGGCCCCGTCTCCCGGTTCGCGATGCGGCGCATCCTGCCGGTGATGGCCCTCACCCCGTTCGCCACCAGCCGCAACGCCGCGGGCCGCTACCTCGCCGACATCGTCCTCGGCACGCTCCAGGCGCCGACCGGCTCCTACGTCGACCGCAGCCGTGTGGACCGCTCGTCGGAGGAGTCCTACGACCCACGGCGTGAAGGCGAACTCTGGGATGCCGCCGAACGGCTCACCGCGGCGTGAGCAGCCACCCGGTCACCGGTCCTCCTCGGTGCGCGGCGGCGGGTGGGGCAGCTCGGCCCCTTCTCTCGTGTGGGTCCGCGAGAACGGGATAGTCCGGTGGTGTGGACGCGCTTTTGCTGACCTTCGGGCACAGCACCGCCGATCGGGACCGGATCGCCGATCTGCTGCGTCAGGCCGGCGTCACGGCCGTCGTGGACGTGCGGACCGCCCCCGGCAGCCGCCGCGACCCCGATCTGTCGCGGCGGCGGCTCGCCGAGTGGATGCCGGACCGCGGCATCGCCTACCGGTGGGAACCCGCCCTGGGCGGGTTCCGCACACCTCCCGTGGACAGCCCGGACATCGTCTGGCGCAACGCCTCCTTCCGCGGTTACGCCGCCCACACCCGCTCCCCCGAGTTCGTCACCGCGATGGACCGGGTGCTGCGCGAGGCCGCGCACGGCCGCACCGCCGTGATGTGCAGCGAGGCGGTCTGGTGGCGCTGCCACCGCCGGCTGATCGCCGACTTCTCGGTACTCGCCCGCGACGTACCCGCCCGCCACCTCATGCACGACGGGCGCCTCAGCACCCATACACCGACGCCCGGCGGGCGACTGCGCGACGACGGGCTTCTCGTCTACGACGGACGCGGAAGCCCTGCCCGCGGCTGAGCCCGTCAGTACAGCTTGTTGACCGCCGTGACGGTGGTGGTCTTGAAGTCGGAGACCTGGGCGTGCTGGAAGTTGCCCATCTGGCCCCACAGGACGATCGTCACGGTCCTGCCGTCGCGGCCGACCGAGAACAGGCCGATGTCGGAGGAACCCCACGCCGAAGCGGTGTGGAGACCGTAGACATGGGCGCCCTCCTCGACGTTCAGCCGGCCGTAGTACTTCTGCGTCGCCGTGATGTCGGGGTCCCGCTCCATCAGCTTCTTCGCGCAGCCGGCGAGGTCCTTGCGCAGCAGCGCCGCGAAGTCCTTGGCCCGCTGTACGTCGCGCTCCACGACCGTGATCTGCTGGGCGCTGGTCTCGAACTCGGTCCCGAACGAGCGGTGGGTGGCGATGGACGGCAGGGCCTCGCCGACGCAGACCGGCAGCGGATCCGGCTGACCGGCGGTGACCGGTCCGGCGTACCAGGGCGAGGTCGGGTGCGGCGGCAGCTCGGCCGGCTCCAGGAACCGGGGGGTGGCGGATGCCGGAGTGGTGGTGGAAGCAGGGGCGGTGGCGGCAGCGGCCGGGACGGCGGCTGCGGCGACACCGGCGGCGGCCGCCAGCGCGGCCACGGTGGTGCGGATGCCTCGGGTACGGACGTGCATGTTTCCCCCATGTTTTCGTGTGAATGCGCGGGCTTCAGCCCTTGCACCCACTACGACCCGTCACCCCCCGCATACGTTGCCCTGCACACCTGCTACGGGTTCGTCCCGAATGTCACCGGCACGCTACAGGGTGACGTAGGTGCTCTGCACGGGCCCCGGGCGGGAGGGGCGCATGCGTGCGGCTGATGGAGGCTCTGGGAAGACTGTGAGTAACGTCTCCTGTACGCAGTAGGTTCGCCTCACGCGCGCGTGGGTGTTGCGCGCGTTCTGGGCCGATGCGAGGGGGAGAAGAACGTGCGTCCCGGAGACGAGTTCGCCGGCCGCTATGTCCTCAAGGAGGTCATCGGCGCAGGCCGCGGCGGCGACGTGTGGCTGGCCCACGACACGGTGGTGGGGCAGGACGTCGCGCTGAAGCCGGAGCGGGTGGAGGGCGACCGCGAGACCGCGGTGCGGCGGCTGCTGGGCGAGCCGCGCGCCCTGGCCAAGTTCCGTGATCATCCCCATGTCGTGACGCTGTTCGACGTCGTCACGGTGCCGCCGGACGAGGACGCGGGCGGGGACGTGGGCGAGACCTACTGGTTCGTCATGGAGTACGTGCCCGGCGGCGGCCTCGACCGGCAACCGCCCATGAGCCCCGAGCGCGTGGCCCGGATCGGGGCCCAACTCGCCGACGCGCTCGCCGCGTTGCACGAGGCGGGCATCGTCCACTGCGACGTCAAGCCCGCCAACGTCGGCCTCACCCGGCGCGGCGCCGCGAAGCTGCTGGACTTCGGTGCCGCCTACCGGGCCGGCGGCAGCGAGACCATCACGGCCAACGGGCCCTACAGCTTCACCCCGGACTACGCCGCCCCCGAGCTGGCCCGGGGGAACGTCCCCCGGCCCGCCTCCGACGTGTTCTGCCTGGGTGCCACCCTCTACGCCCTGGTCACCGGTTCCCCGCCGCGCGGCGGGGAGCCGGAGGCGGACGGTGACGAGGCACGGGCCGCCGGGGAGGACCAGGACCGGCTGGCGTACTGGAAGGCCGAGCAATGCGTCGTCGAGATGGACACCGAGGCCGTGGGCCCGCTCCACCCCGTGCTCGGCGCCATGCTGCGGCGCGACCCGCGGCAACGCCCCGACGCGGCCGAGGCCGGACGGCTTCTGGCGGCCGTGGCGGACCACGGGACGGCGGACCCGGACGGCCGGCCCGCCGCGCCCGGCGGCGGGCGCCCGCGGCGGCGACGCCGTGTCCTGCTCGCGGCTGCCCTCGGCGTCGGCGTCGCGATCGTCCTGAGTCTCGTCGCCCTTCCCGGGAACGGTGACGAGCGCGGTGGCGGCGGGAACGGCACGCGTGGGTCAGCCGGGAGGCAGCTGCCGAAGGACTCCTCGAACGGGGGGACACGGGCCCTGATCGGTGATCCGCGCACCGCCGACGTGTGCGCCATGGCCGGCCCCGACGCGCTCGACCGGTTCGGGAAGAGCGAGGTCGACGTCGACTACGGCAACTTCGACCGCTGCGACGTGCTCGTCCACCCGGACGACAGGTCCCGTATCGACGTGTCGGTCCAGCTGCGCAGGGGCTCGCCGCCCGAGGCGTCGGACCCCGTGCGGACCATCGGGGGCATCGCCGTCCGGGAGGCACCGCCGAAGCAGGGCGAGTGCGGGCTGTTGCTGTCCCGGGACGCGGCCGGCAGCGGCGGCAGCAGCGGAGACAACACCGGCGGCGACATGTTCGTAGGGGTCCGTGTCGACGTGGGTCACGGCACGGTGGCGGGCGGTGCCGCGGCGCTGTGCGCGGTCGCCGACACCGCCGCCCGCAGCGCCGCCGAGATCCTCAACCGCGGCCCGCTCCCCCGCCGTTCCCCGCCCTACCCGGCCGCCTCGCTGGTCTGGACGAGCGCCTGCGCGCTGCTCGACGCCGAGGCGCTGTCCGTCGTCCCCGGCATCAAGGCCGACGTGCCGGAGGCCGGTGTCGCGGACTGGGACTGCGAGTGGTTCAGCGACGTCGACGATCTGGAGGCGGAGATCGCCTTCTTCCGCGACGAGCCCAAGTCCGCGCGGGACGGCCGCGTCGTCCGGCTCAGCGGCTACGACGCCGTCGTCGAGCCGGAGGGCAACGGCGACGACACCTGCACGGTCTTCGTCCCGTACCGCGAGTACGGCGGCCGTGACGCCGAGACGGCCGTCGAGATGCTGCGGCTGCACGTCGGCGGGCAGCGGCCCATCGGCGAACTGTGCCACCTGACCACCGAGCTCGCCGCCTCCGCGGCCGCGAAGCTGCGCGCCCGCTGACACCCCGCGCACCGGCGGGCAACCGGTCGTGGGGGCGGCCCGCAGGCCACGGGGAGGGGTCCCGAGCAGGTCGGCCCATGCTGACGGACACGTCCGGCAGGGCCCGCCCGCGCCGGGGCCGCACCGTGCCGATTCCGTACGAGTCGCACGCCCACGCACCGAGGAGACCAGCGATGACCTTCTCCGCCAGCCTCGCGCGCGGTGTCGCGCCCACCGCGCCCGGAACCCTGCACGCGCGCACGGTCACCGCTGACCTGTGCGCCCCGCCGCGTCCGGGACTGACCGTCCGCTTCGGACGGGGCGAGCGGCCGGACGTGGACCTGGAGGTCGGCGTGGACGACCTGCGGGTGAGCCGCCGGCACGGGGAGCTGACGTACCTGCACGGGCAGTGGTGGCTGCGCAACACCGGGCGGCAGCTGATGCGCCTGCCGCGCGGCCGGATGATGCACACCACCACCGAGCCGGTCCCCCTCACCACCGGCTACACGCCGCTGTTCGTGAAGGGCTCCGGCTACCGCGAGCACCTGATCGAGCTGTACGTGGCCGACCACGACGACCAGGGGCCGGTGTCGCGCCGCCGGGCCGAGACGCTGCGGCCGGAGACCTGGGCGCTCGACGACGACGAACGGCTGCTGCTGGTCGTCCTCGGCCAGCGGTACCTGCTGTACGAGGAGGACCCGCGGCCCCTGACGTACTCCATGGCCGCCCGGCAGCTCGTCCATCTGCGTCCGGACGGCAACTGGACGGAACGCAGGATCGAGCACCGCATCGAGGTGGTACGCCACCGGCTGCACGGCACCGGCTTCAAGTACCCGCTGGTGCACGACAAGAGCGAGGAGCGGCGGCCCTACGACAACACCCTGCTGCACAACCTGCTCAAGGGGCTCGTCGAGTCGACGACGCTGGTGCCGCCGGACCTCAACCTGATGGACGACACCCCAGACGACCCCGACGCCCCTGGACTCCACGACGGGTCGCCCGCGGGGCAGCCGTAGCCATGGGCGGTGACGCGCCTGTCGTCCGGGAACGGCTGCGGGAGCTGAGCGGCCCGGAGCTCTACCGCCGCAACGCCTTCCGGGTAACCGGGGCGAGCACCTGCGCGGCCCGCCGTACGATCGTCCGGCGCCGGCAGCAGATCGCCACGGCCGCGAAGGCCGGGGTCGCCGTCGGTCCCGCCGGTGAGCTGCGGCTGCCCTGCGAAGCCGGGCCGGAGGAACTGCGCACGGCCTTCGAGGTGCTCGACCATCCGCAGCGCCGGATCGTCGACGAGCTGTTCTGGTTCTGGGACGCTCCGGACGCCGCCTGCCCGTGCGAGCCGGAGCTGCACCGGCAGCACGACGAGGCGGTCCGGGCGCATGCCCGGGCGCTCGACGCGGAGTCGGGGGGCGGCGAGGCGCCGCGACGCCGGGCCGTGGGTGGGCCGAAACGTCCGGCCGGGAAGAAGAAGGGACGCGGCGGACCGCAGCGCCACGCCGAGCGGCCGCAGGACGGGTACTGGCAGACCGCGGCGCGGCTGTGGCGCAAGCTGCTCGGGCAGCGGGCGGTCTGGGCGCATCTGCGGCACCGGGTCGCCGCGCTCGACGACAAGCGGCTGACCGAGACCGCGGTGACGGTGCTCGAGGCCGAGGTGCGCCGCGTGCTGGTCTCGGCCGTCGCCGGTCTGGCCGCGCGCACGCAGGACCCGGCCCGGCTGGCCCGGTACTGCACGCAGTGGACCTGGACCGGGCGGGGCGTGCTCGGGGAGGCGCTGGAGGAGCAGTTGACTCCGTTGTACGAGTCGGCGGAGAGCGAGCTGCGCGAGACGGGGGAGAAACTCGCCGGCGCCTTCTCGGAACGCGACCGCAAGACCGCCGCGACCGCCGCGGCCGGGTCACTGCGCGCCCGGGTCGTCCCGGTCGTGGAGCGGCTCGACGCCTTCGCCGACTTCGGGATGTCGCTGGGCGTGGGCCAACTCTCAGACACCACCGCCCTGTTGCTCAACAACTGCGCGGTGGCCCTGTCCCCTGCCTCGGACACGGCCCCGCCCGTCCGGGAGAGCTTCGACCTGCTGGACCTGGCGCTGCGGCTGAAGCCGTACGAGGGGACGCGGCGGACGATCGAGCAGAACCGTGCGCGGCTGGACGATGCCGGGGTCTGGTTCGACAAGGCCAAGCCGGCCTTCGATCCGGTCGTGAAGGCGCTGGAGACGGCCGCGCGGCAACTCGACCGGAACGACGCGGACGGTGCGGCGGGCACCCTGGAGGCCGCCACGCCGCTGCTGCACGAGCTGCGCCGCCTGCGCCGGGGCGCGCTCGCAGGGCTTCCCGACATCCCGGAGGCCGTCGACCGGCTCAGCGACTCCGCCGCGATCCTGTTCAACAACTGTGCGATCGCCCTGGCGCCCGGTGAGAGCAGTCGCGGTCTCCGGCTGCTGGACCTGGCCGAGGATTTCTGCACGACCCAGGAGACACGGGTGCGCATCACCGCGAACAGGCTGCTGCTCGACCAGGCGCGGAAGATGGGGCTGCAGTACGGGACCTCGTACGGTGTGCGGCCGCCGCGCAAGAGCTTGCGGACGCATCTGGAGGAGATCTACTACGGGGAGTCCCCCATCGCCGCCAAGGTGTGGGCGTGGGTGGCGGTGCTGGTCATCGTCGGGCTGGTCGTGGTGTTCTTCGGCGGCTAGAACCGTCACTCGGGTGAGATGACGAGGCTGACCGTGCGGTTGCGGGCCGGGTCCGGGTGGGGGGCGTCGCGCTGGTCGGCGCTGTCCGTCGTGTACGCCGTGAGGGGTTCGCCGCTCGCGGCGCTGAGTTCGCGGGCGGCGACCAGGGCGCGCCACAGCGCGACGACGGAACCGCCGCTGCGCGGGGCGCCGGGGACGGTGGCCGCGTGGCCGTGCACGGTGACGGCCAGGTGCCGTCCGCCCAGCCGCTCACCGAGCAGGGCCAGTTGCCGGGCTCCGGCCGGGGTGAGCTGAGCGCCTTCGGAGAACAGCCCCTCGGTGAAGGCGACTTCGACCGTGTCGCCGTGCACGGTGACGCGCAGTCCGGGGGCGCGCAGGTCGTGGGCGAGCGCGGCGGCACGACGGGCGGCGGCCGGGTCCCCTTCCTGCCCGGCGCCCTCGGTGCCGCTCGCGCCGGTGGCCGCGTCGCCGGGGTCCGGCCGGCCGCTTCCCGCCGTGGCGCTCGCGCCGGGGCTCTGCGCTCCCGCCGCACGGTCGGTGCCCGCACGGTCGGTGTCCGCTCTGGCGGTGCGTGGTTCGTCCGGGGTGGTGACCACGCCGGCCACGACGGCGGTCACCACGCACGCCGCCGCGACCAGGGCCGTACGGGCGCGATGACGGCCGAGCGCGGCCACCGGTCCCGTACGGCCGAGCCGGGCGAGTCCCGCTCTGGCCGCCGGGTCCTCCGGGTGCCGCGCCAGGACCCGCTGCCAGCACTGAGCCGCCTCGGCCCTCTCCCCGCGCTGCGCGTGCACCCGCGCCCGCAGGTCCAGCACGTCCCGGTGCGCGCCGAGTTCCGTGGTCTCGGCCTCCCGCAACAGCCGTAGGGCACCGCCCAGTTCCCCGGCCCGGGCGAGCCCCCGGGCCCGCGACACGAGCAGCACGACGTCGAGCGCGGTGTCGCTCTCCGCGCCGGCCTGGTCTCTCATGCCGTCGGTCCGCCCGTCCGTGCCCGTTCCCCGCATGTCGCCTCCCTTCCGGCCCCGCTCCCCCGGCTCACCGGCTCTCCTGCACCCCGCCGATCCGCCGCTCCTCCGAGACCCCCGGAGGGAGCAGGCGGCGCAAACGCTGGTTGACGGCGGACAGGGCCGTGCGGTCGCCCGCGGCGACGGCTCGGCGGCCGTCGGCGATCGCGGCGTCCGCCTGGGCGCGGGAGGTCATCTCGTCGCGCAGTTCGACGAGGGAGTGGAAGACGAGGAAGTCCCACTGGTCGCTGCGGCGCAGCAGATCGACCTGGAAGTCCCGCACCCGGTCGGCGAGCCGGCGCAGCCCGGCCGGGCTGCCGTCCTCGCCGGCGCTGGTCGCGCGGGTGCGGAGGTTCTCCAGTTCGCGGCGTTCGGCCGGTCCGCCGCCGGTCTGTTCGATGAGGTCCTCGCAGTTGTTGAGGAGGTCCCACAGCTCGTGCTGGAGGCCGGGGATGTCGATGGCCTCCTCTACGTCGTCGAGCTGGGACTCCAGGTCCCGGATGCGCCGGTCGCTCGTACCGGCCGCACCCGTGTCGACGGCCGCCGCGTCGACCTCCTTGCGCAGATGGACGAAGGCCTTGTCGTCGGACAGGTCGTCGAGCTGGGTCAGTGCCTGCTCGGAGTGCACCTCCTCGGCGCGTTCCCGCAGGGCGTGCGTGCGCTGCTCCAGGTCGTGCAGCCGGTCGACCAGTTCGTCGTGCGTGGGCGCCACCAGCTGGGAGCGGTCGATGGCCGCCTCGAACTGGGCGTCGGCGACGGGGATGTCGGCGGTGACGGTGACTTCCCGGTTCGTGGCGTTGATCTCGAAGGTCACCTCGACGGGCGTCTGCGCGGGCAGGTCGAAGCGGACGTCCCGGGGCCGGATCTCCAGCAGCCCGACCCGGGTGTTGCGGTCGGCGCGCCGGCGTTCGCCCTCCAGCAGCGGGATGCGGATGACGGCGTCCGGCTGGGAGCGGCGCAGCGGGATGGACGTCTCGAACGTCTTCGTGATGGAGGTCGGCAGGGCGGTGCCCTTGCGCAGCATCGGCGCGAAGGAGCCGTCGGCCTTGCCGATGCCGAGCGTGCTGGTGAGCACGGCGTCGCCGGGCAGCACCTGGGCGTGGGTGATCGACAGGGTGTCCGGGGCGAGCCGCTGCCGGGTGCCGGTGCCGTCGGAGAGTTCCACGGTGAACCGGGACCGGCTGCCGGAGTCGATGGTCACCTCGGTGTAGAAGGCGCCGTCGGGGGTGAGTGTGGTCTGCGGTCCCCGGAAGGGCGGGTGGCCGTCGGGGTTGGTGAGGGTGACGGTGTACCGGGTCCAGTCGGGCACGGCGGTGCCGCCGCTGATCCGGCCGGA
The DNA here is from genome assembly GCF_044459945.1 of Streptomyces sp. NPDC050164. Lineage (NCBI taxonomy): Bacteria > Bacillati > Actinomycetota > Actinomycetes > Kitasatosporales > Streptomycetaceae > Streptomyces > Streptomyces sp. NPDC050164. The sequence continues at coordinate 145,474 of NZ_JBITJK010000011.1, read as the reverse complement.
GACGGGGATGCCGGTGGTCTCCAGGGACTGGGGTTCGTAGTGGAGTTCCACGGTGAACTCGCCCGGCGCCGCCGTGCGCGGCTTGCTCGGCATCCGCACCGTACGGGCGAAGACGGCGGCCCCGCGCGCCACCACGGTGGTCGGGTCCTGGGTGTGGTCGAGCTGGATGCCAAGGCCCTCCACGGGATCGGCCAGCAGGTCGCGCAGCCCCGGGGCGAGGGTCGCCCCGCCGACGAGCAGCAGCCGGTCGATGTGGTCGGGCCGCAGCGAGCTCTCCGCGAGGGCGTCCCGGCAGAGCTTGACCGCGCGGGCGTAGAAGGGCTGGGCGAGGTCGTCGAGGGCGCCCCGGGTGAGGGTGAACTCGAAGGGCGTCGTGCCGCCTTCGCCGTCGGCGAGGTCGAGGACGATGTCGTAGGCGCCGCGCCGGGACAGCTCGATCTTGGCGTCCTCCGCGGCCAGTTTGAGCTTGGCGAAGTTGGCCCGCCAGCGCGGGGTGCGCCGGGCGAAGTCCGGCAGCCCGAGGTCACGCCGGACGGCGGGGACGAGCAGGTCCTCCACGATGGCCCAGTCGATGAGTTTGCCGCCCAGGCGCGGGTCGCCGGCGTGCTGGAGCAGTTGCAGTTCACCGTCGCGCTTGCTCATCACGGCCGCGTCGAAGGTGCCGCCGCCCAGGTCGAACACCATCCAGTGGGTGGACTCCGAGGCGTCCTGCACGCCGTACGCGATGGCCGCGGCGGTCGGCTCCTGGACCAGGGGGCAGTGCTCGCCGAGCCCGGCGAGGGCCGCGGCGGCGGACGTGGCGCTGTTCTGGTGCAGCGCGAAGGAGGCGGGCACCGTGATCACGGCCGCCTCCGGCGGGCTGCCGGTGTCGTGCGCGGCGTCCTGGCGCAGGGACTTGAGCACCTCGGCGGAGAGCTGCTCGGGGGTGAGGGACAGCCCCGCGCGGGCGAACCGCCGGTGGTATCCGGCCACGCCCATCTCCAGCTTGAACTCAGCGTGGGCGTCGTCGGGCTGGGTGTCGGTGCGCTCGCGGGCGCGGCGGCCCACGTGGATCACGTCCGGCTTGGGCATCCACACGGCGGACGGGGTGTAGTCCCAGCCGTCGTTGTTCTTGATGACGCGTACGCCGTCGTCGTCCGCCACCGCGATGGCGCTGTTGGTGGTGCCGAGGTCGATGCCGAAGTCGATGGTCTCGCGCATGGGGGTCGTCTCCTTGGTCGTTCACATGCCGGGTGCGGGCCGGCCGACGACGACCTGCCCCATCTGGATCCGCTCGCCGCGGTAGTAGACGGTGGGCCGCAGGGTCTCCAGCACCACCTCGTGGGTCAGGCCGGGTTCGTCCTGGAAGGCGAGGACTTCGAGGGACTGGCCCGGGTCGAAGGGCGCGCCGTCGTGTTCCTGGATCTCCAGTCCGCCGTCGGCGAGTGCCTGCCGGCCGGCCTGGACGTAGCGGCGCACCTGTCTGAGGTCCGCGGCCGACAGTTCGCCGGCGCACTGGTTCAGCTTGCGCTGGGCGCGCCAGAGGCCGGTGGCGGCGGCGAGCAGCGTGCCGGCGTCCGCGCCCTGCGGAGCGGGTTCCTCCGTGGCCGTCCCGACGTCGGCGAGTACGTCCGCGACCCAGTCGGCCTGGCCGGTGTCGAGGAACGGCGGCGGGACGCGGAACTCGGGCGGGTGGCGCAACTGGCCGAGGGCGGCGCGCACCCGGCCGGTCCTGTTGCCCCGACGGGAATGGAAGCTCATTTTCTTCTCCGTCCGCTGCGCACGCCGTCCGCCAGCCACGCCAGGAACCGCACGATGTAGCCGACGACACCGAGAACGGCGACTCCGATGAAGAGCACGGGGAGGAAGCCGAAGGCTTCGATCAGATAGCTGAGCGCGCCGCCGACGAACACGAGCACCAGGAGGAACGCCCTCCAGGGGAACGGCCTGGCCCGCGCGGGGCGGCGGCCGGTGCCCGTGAGGTGCTCGTAGATCGTCTCCCAGTTCTCCTTCAGCCCGTCCGAGTCACGGTCCGGGCCGATCTCGTACGCCTTCTCCGCGAGCCAGAGCATCTCCTCGCGCCGCGAGGCGCTCGGCGGGCGGTGCACGGAGATGCCGAGGAGCTCCACCGCGAGGTTGTTCAGCCCGACGGCGACGATGTGGGCGATCTCGTCGTAGCGCCAGTCGGAGACGAACGGTCTGAGCGGCGCCACGTCCTCGAAGCCGGGCACGACCCGGTCGCGCAGGAGCAGGAACGCCTCGCGGTAGTGGTGTGCCTCGCGCTCCCGCTCCGCCGTCAGCAGGTCGCCGTGGATCTTCTCGTACGCCTCTTCCACCGCGCGCTCGAACAGCTCGGCGAACAGTCCGGCGAAGGGCGGGAACCCGGTCCAGGCCGAGCAGACGAACGTCAGGCGGTTCGCGGTGGCCTGGTCGGCGAAGAGCCGGGGGAAGGGGGACGCGAGCAGCCGCGGCAGCCGGGCCAGGAGGTCGTCGGCCGCGTCCTCGTCGAGCCGGGGGTCGCCGAGCGCCCGGATCCGGTGCCGGACGTGCTGCCGCAGCGCCCCGTCCGCCAGCAGGTGGCCCCAGGCGGACACCACGTTCTCCCACATGGACGCCCGCAGCTCGACGGGCAGCCGGGACCGCCCGGTCTCCGCCTCCAGCACCCGGGCGTGCAGCAGCACGGCGGCGTCGTGCCATTGGTGCACGTCCGGGTCGCAGTCACAGCCGGAGTCCGATGGCCCCCACAGCCACAGCAGCTCGTCGACCATGCGCCGCCGCGGGTCCTGGAGGCCCTCGAAGGCGGCCCGTACCTCGTCCTTGCCGTAGCCGCCGGGCGGGGCCACTTCCGGGGCTCCGGGCCAGCTGTCCTCGACGGCCAGCCGAGCCTCCACCTTCTGCCGCTGCCGCCGCACGGCCGGTCCGCTCGCGCGGGTGGGCAGGCCGGTGACGGCGAAGACGTTCCTGCGGTACAGCTGTGTGCCCGCCAGTTCCTCGAAACGGTCGAACTCCCTTACCGGCGTGGTCACATGATCACCCCCCGGCGCCAGGTCATGAGTCGTGTCAGATGCCGCTCCCGCAGCAGCGGGTAGCGGCTGATGGTCTCCTCCAGCAGGTCGGCGGCCTCGCCGAGCCTGCCGGGCACCCGGGAGAGCGCGGTGGCCTCCCGGACCAGTGCGTCGGCGGACTCGGCCGGCTCGGCCGTACCGGCGGCTTCGGTTCCGGGCGCCGGGCACAGGCCGGCCGCGCGGTCGGCGACGTCACGGGCGGTGGCGGGCCGCTCGGCCGGGTCGATCCGCAGCATGTCGGTGACCAGCCGGTCCAGCTCGGGTCCCACGTCGTCGTTGAAGGCGCGGGGCGGCTGCAACGGCCGGGTGAACCGCTCCAGGGAGAAGGACTGCACCGGGTCGCCGCCGTCGTACGGGAAGTGCCCGGTGAGCAGGAAGTACACGATGGTGCCCAGCGCCCAGACGTCCCCCGGGCATCCGTAGCCCTTGCCGCGGCGCAGCACCTCGGGCGGCATGTAGGCGACGGTGCCCTGGGCGCTGGCCGCCATGGTGCCCGGGTCGGTCTCCTTGGCCAGGCCGAAGTCGCTCACCTTCACGCGCAGCCCGGTCTCGTCGTAGGTGATGAGCACGTTGGCCAGGGACAGGTCGCGGTGGACGATGGGGTGCGGCCGCTCGTGGGCGACGGCGAGTCCCTCGGCGGCCTGGCGGAGCACGGCGGTCACCTCGCCGACGGGCACGACGCCCGAGTGGGACTCCATCAGCCGCTCCAGGCTGCCGCCCGCCACGTACTCCATGGTGATGTAGCCGCGCACGCCCTCGGAGGTCTGAACGGTGCCGGCGTCGAACACCCGGATGATGTTGGGGTGGCCCAGGGTGGACAGGATCCGGGCCTCGTCGAGCATCCGGGACGTCGCCTCCAGCGAGGCCACGTGCTTGAACAGCTTCAGGGCCTGCCAGCCGAGGATGTGGTGCCGCACCCGGTAGACCTCGGCGAAGGCGCCCTCCCCCAGCCGGCGGTCCACGACGAGCGCCGAGTTGATCCGCTGCCCCTGCCGGAGCAGGGCGCTGCCCACGCCCGTCGCCGTGTCCTGCGTGCGGTCGAGCACGGGCTCACGCACCTTCCCCACCGGTGAAACCACCCGCGACGTCGCCGGTCCACTCCGTCCCGTCCGCCCTGCGGCGGCGCGGGACGCCAGGGTAGGAAGCCCCCGCCGGGACCCCTCCCGACGACCGGGGCCGTGATCCGTCTCACTCCCGGCACGGGTCGGTCCGGGGGTGGCGGTTATGGTGACCAGGGCGCATCAAAGCGCCCAAGACGGACAAGGTGGCGGAGGACACACGGTGTCGGACGAAGGGCGACTCGTCGCCGGGCGCTATCGGCTCGCCGAGCGGATCGGCCGGGGCGGCATGGGCACGGTGTGGCGCGCCGACGACGAGCTGCTGGGACGCCGGGTCGCCCTGAAGCAGCTGCACGAGCGGCCGCACCTGTCCGCCGACGAGCTCGGCACGCTGTACGAGCGCATGCGCCGTGAGGCCCGCAGCGCCGCGCGCGTCACGCACCCCAACGTGATCGTCGTGCACGACGTCGTGGAGGACGACGGCCGCCCCTGTGTCGTCATGGAGTACGTCCCCGGCCACACGCTCGGCGACCTCCTCCAGGACGGCCGGACCCTCGCGCCAGGACGGCCGGACCCTCGCGCCCCACGAGGCGGCCCGCATCGGCCTGGCCATGGTGGGCGCCCTGCGCGCCGCGCACGCCGCCGGCGTGCTGCACCGCGACGTCAAGCCCGGCAACGTCCTCCTCGGCGAGGGCGACCGGGTCGTCCTCACCGACTTCGGCATCGCCATGACGGCCGGTTCGTCGACGCTGACCAGGACCGGCGAAATGGTCGGCTCCATCGACTACATGGCCCCGGAACGCGTCAGGGGCCTCACTCCCGGCCCGGCATCGGACCTGTGGGCCCTGGGCGCGACGCTGTACCAGACGCTGGAGGGCCGCCCCCCGTTCCGCCGGGCGACGGCGATGGAAACGGCGTATGCGATAGCCACGGACCCCTTGGACCCACCTCGCAGGTCCGGCCCGCTGGGCCCACTCATAGGGTCCCTCCTGGCGAGGGACCCGGAGGTCCGCCCGTCCGCGGAAGAGACAGAACGTTCCCTCAGGGCAGTGGTGAACGACGCCCCTCAGGGGCGCGGGGCTGTGTCGACAGGCGGCTCCGCCGCGGGGCGCGACCAGCGACAAACAACCCGCACCCGCCGACGCCGCCGCATCACCACCCTCGCCGCGGCACTGACAGCCACCCTGGCCGTGGGCACCACCATTTACACAACAGCCCCGAACCGCACCGACAAACCGGACACCGACACAAGCCGCCCCGCCCCCACCCCCAAGGGCTACCACCGCGTCCACGAGGCAAAGCTCGGCATCTCCTTCCCCATCCCGGACGACTGGACGCCCCGCAACCGCACAGCGGAACAGGTCACCTACGCCACCCCCTCCGGCCTGGCCGGCATCACCATCGGCACGGTCGACCCCGCAGGCCCGAACCCCGCCGACCACTTCGCCGAGATCGAGGCGAACACCAAGGTCAACTACCCGACCTACCGCCGGATCCGCATGCAGCGCACGACCTTCCGCGAACAGCCCGCCGCCATCTGGGAGTTCACCTTCCAGGGCCGGGCCCGCCCGTTCCGCGCCATCGACCTCGGCTACGGCCGCGAGGGCGGGCGCGAGTACGACATCTACCTCTCGGCGCCCGCGGAGCAGTGGGACACCTACCGCCCCGTCTTCGACAAGGTCAGGGACGGCTTCAGGACAGGCTGAAGAAGATCATGGGGTTGTCCCTGCTGTCCTTGACGGGATGCCCGAGGCCGAGGCTCCGCTTGGCGTCGTTCAGCCGGTCGTGGATCTCGGGCGCGTGCGCCCGGGAGGCCGTGAAGTACCGGTTCCCCCGCTCGGCGAGCCAGCGCAGCACCACCGCTCCCTCGGTGAACGGCAGCGCCCGGCGACCGTGGAACACGTCGTGGACGCACACGGGTATGCCGGGCCGCATGAGCGGCAGCAGCTGCCGGACGTACCAGCGGGCGAAGCGCGCGGAGTGCGCGGCGTCGATGAACAGGAAGTCCGCCGTGTCGGGGACCTTCTCCAGGTTCTCCCGCACGTCCCCCTGGGTGAACGTCCAGCGGCCCTCGGCGAGTTGGCCGGGCACCTCGCGCAGGACGTGATCGACCACGTCGTACGAGTACAGATGGCCCGTACCGTTGTCGCGCAGCGCGCACAGGATCCAGGTGGTCGACCAGCCGTGGAACGTGCCGATCTCCACGACCGTCTGCGGCCGGGCCTCGCGCAGCAGCAGATAGGTGATCTCCGCCTCGAGGTCGTCGAGTTGGGCCTTCATCGCGTGGGGCGGTGCGAGCAGCGCGCGCTGCTCCTCGCGGACCCGGTCGAGGTCCGAGGCGTAGGTGCGGTAGAGGCGGACGACGTGGTCGATGTCGAGGGGCTGATGCATGTGGGCGCTCCGTGCGTACCGGTCCGTGGTCAGGGCGCGGCGACGGTAGGGCGCGGGACGTCGGCCGCACATCACACCCGGGTGCCAACCACGGTGTGGCACCTGGGTACGACCCTCGCCCGGGGCCTGCGGACTCAGCCGGTCGATCCGGGCACGACCAACCCCGATTCGTAGGCGAGGACCACCAGTTGGGCCCGGTCCCGGACACCCAGCTTGGCGATCAGCCGGGTCATGTGGGTCTTGACCGTCTGCTCGGCCACCACCAGCGTCCCGGCGATCTCCGTGTTGGACAGGCCCCGCGCGACCAGCCTCAGGACCTCCGTCTCCCGGGGCGTGAGGCCGTTCAGCCGCAGCCGGGCCTGCCGACCGGCCTGGGGGCGACGCCGGGCCATGTCCTCGATGAGGCGGCGGGTGACGGACGGGGCGAGCAGGGCGTCACCGGCCGCGATCACCCGGACGGCCTGGACGAGTTCGGCGACCGGGGCGTCCTTGAGCAGGAAGCCGCTGGCGCCGGCCTGGAGGGTCTCGTAGACGTAGTCGTCGAGGTCGAAGGTGGTCAGCATGAGCACCTTGGGCCGGTGTGTCACGCCCGGCGGCGGGTCGAGCAGCCGCCGGGCCGCCTCGAGACCGTCCATCTCCGGCATCCGGATGTCCATCAGCACCACGTCGGGGTGGGTGCTGCGGCAGACCTCCACCCCGCGCCGGCCGTCGGGCGCCTCCCCCACGACGTCGATGTCGCTCTGCGCGGACAGCAGCGCGGCGAATCCCGAGCGCACCATGTCCTGGTCGTCGACGACGACCACCCGTACGACCATGCTCACTTCTCCCGTTCCGGCACGCGAACCCGTGCGGCCCTGCCCCCCGTTGCCGGGGGCGGCGGTCCGCACCCCACTCTGCGTCGTGGCTGAGGGCCGCCGCCTCGGCCGAACGGCCACGACACACCGGCCCGACCTGCGAAGGCTCGGCCGAACGACGGATGCCGCGGCCCCGCGCCGGGCGCGCGCCGCGCAGCCGGACCGTGATCCGCTTCACACCGGCGCGGGGACAGGCCTGGGCCTTACATGGCGTAAAGCGACCGAAGAATGGATATGGGCTATACGGCGAAACGCGGGGAGTGTCCGAGGTGCCCGGATGCCGGGTGCAGCGGCTTCAAGGGAGGGAGCGCACATGGGTGGCCGGCCCTTGTATCTCGAACCGCGGCTGGAACCACGGCTCAGGTCGCTCCTCGCGGCGACCGGGACGCTGCACTCGCTCACCGACGCGCTCGGCTCACCGCTGCACGTCGTGGTGCCGGACCAGATCGCCGAGAACCTGGAGCGGTTCCGGTCCGTGTACCGCAGGCACCACCTGTCCGGCCAGGTCTACTACGCCCACAAGGCGAACCGGTCCAGCGCGCTGCTGCGCCGGCTCGCCGCCACGGACGCGGGCGTGGACGTCGCGTCGCTGGGCGAGTTGCAGCACGCGCTGGGGGCGGGTTTCACCGCAGGCCGGATCACGGCGACGGGTCCGAAGAACCCCGAGTTCCTGTGGCTCGCGGCCCTCACGGGCGTCACGGTCAGCGTCGACGGAGCAGGTGAACTGGACCAGCTCGCCGCGCTGGTGCGGGGGCACGCCCTCGCCCCGGTGCGGGTGCTGCTGCGGCTGTCGGGGTTCGAGACGTCGGGGGTGAAGGTGCTGAGCCGGCGCAGCCGGTTCGGCACGCCCGTACGGGAGTTGGATCCCCTGCTGGAGGCGGTCGAGCGGCAAGGCGACGCGGTCGAGCTGACGGGGGTGGCCTACCACCTGGACACCACGAGCGTCGCGGAGAAGGCGACCGCCCTCGAAGGGGCCCTGGCGGCCCTGGAGGCGTGCCGGAGCCGGGGGCTGCGGCCCCGGGCCGTGGACGTCGGGGGCGGGTTCGGCGTCAGTTACCTCGCCGAGCGGGAGCAGTGGGAGGCGTACACGACCGCGCTGACGGCCGCCGTCCTGGGCCGCCGTCCGCCCCTGACCTGGGGCGGGCACGGCTACGGGCTGCGGGGCGAGTCCGGCACCCTGCGCGGCGCGCTCGGCCTCTACCCCGCCCACCGGTCCGTCGCCGGCGCGGCCTATCTGGACGAGCTGCTGGCCCAGCCCGCCGCCTCCCTGGGCGGCCGTCCGCTGGCCGCGCTGCTGCTGGAGCACCTGTACGACCTGCACAGCGAGCCCGGCCGGGCACTGCTGGACCAGTGCGGGCTGACGCTGGCTAAGGTGCTGGAGGTCCGCTCCCAGGAGGCGGGCGGCGCACTGCTCGTACGGCTGGCCGCGAAGGCGGACGACATCGCCCTGGAGGACCACGGAGTGCTGATGGACCCGGTCGTCATCCCCGGAAGCGGAGCCGGGCCGGGCGAGGGGCCCGTCGCCGTCCACCTCTTCGGCGGCCTGTGCCTGGAGACCGATCTGATCACCCGGCGTACGGTCTTCCTGCCGCGCCGCCCGGTCCCCGGCGACCTGCTGGCCTTCGCCAACACCGCCGGTTACGCGATGGACTTCCACGCCACCCGCGCCCAGCACCAGCCCGCCGCCCGCAAGGTCGCCGCCTGGCAGGACGGCGACGCCTGGCGCTGGTGCCTGGACGAGCAGTTCTGGCCGATCACGCCCTCGGGGGGAGCTCAGTGAGGTACGACAGCATCACCGATGCGATAGGCAACACCCCGTTGGTACGGATCGACCCGGCCGTGCACGGCCTGCGCAACGTCGACCTGTTCGCGAAGCTGGAGATGCTCAACCCTTTCGGCTCGGTGAAGGACCGGGCGGCCTGGAACATGGCGCGTCCGCTGCTGGCCGAGGCGGTCGAACACGGCAGCCAGGTCGTGGAGTTGTCCAGCGGCAACACGGCGAAGGCACTGGCGGTCGTCGCGGGCATGCACGGCCTGGGCTTCAAGAGCGTCACCAACCGGATGCGGGTGCCGGAGATCAAGGACCTCCTGCTGCTGCTCGGTGCGGAGATCGAGGAGCTGCCGGGGCAGAGCGAGTGTCTGGACCCGACCGCGACCGACGACCCGCTGACCCTCTTCCACCGCACGCTGTCCGCCTCCGGCAGCGCCTATCTCCACACGGACCAGTACTTCAACCCGCGCAACACCGAGGCGCATCTCACCGGCACCGGCCCGGAGATCGTCAAGGACCTGGACGGCCGGGTGCCGGACTGGTTCGTCGCCTGTGTGGGCACGGCCGGTTCCTCCACGGGCGTGGCCCGCGCGCTGCGGGAGGAGGATCCCTCGGTGCGGGTGGTCGGGCTGGTCGCGGCCAAGTCCGACTTCATCCCCGGGATCCGCACCATCGACGAGGTGCAGGAGGTCGGCCTGTTCGACCCGGACACGTACGACACGATGGAGTCGGTGAGCGCCGACGAGGCGATCGAGGGGATGCTGACCCTGAACCGCCGCTGCGGCATCCTGGGCGGGCCCACCGGCGGCGCCGCCTACCACGGGGCCGTCCGTCATCTGCGCGCCGTCGACGAGGAGCTGACCGAGCGCCGGACGGCGGTGTTCATCGTCTGCGACCGCGTGGAGAGCTATCTGAGCTACGTCCGGCAGCGGCGGCCGGACCTGCTGGGCCGGCCGCCCCGGAAGAACTCGCCGGCCGACCTGACCGACGCCGAGGTCGGCGGGGCGCCGTCGGTCACGGTCGCCGAGGCCCGGCGGTGGATCGACTCCGAGGGGCCGCTCGTGGTCGACCTGCGCAGCCCCTACGCGTACGCGGCGCTGCACATCGACGGGTCGGTCAACATCGTCGACGAGCTGTTCGCCGAACTCCTCCAGGGCGGCCTGCCGTTCAGCCGGAGCCGGCCGGTGCTGCTGGCGTGCCCGGTGGGCGAGCAGTCCGCCCGGTACGCGGCGCTGCTGACCCGGATGGGCCATCCCGACGTACGCAGTCTGGCCGGCGGCATCATCGCCTGGCGGGACGCGGGCGCGCCCCTGGTGCGGGACTGACCGCCATGACCGCACCCGTGATCCGCGACGATCTGCGCCAGTGGCAGCAGGCGCTGCGCGCCCAGTTCCCCATCGTCACCGGGCACCCGGAGCTGGCGTACCTGGACAGCGCGGCGACGGCACAGAAGCCGCAGGCCGTCCTGGACGCCGCGCAGACGTACCTCACCACCAGCAACGCCAACGCGGCGCGCGGCACCTACACCTGGGCCAACCGGACCACGGAGCTGGTCGAGCGCACCCGCGAGCGCGTCGCCCGGTTCCTCGGGGATGACCGACCCGAGCGCTCCGCGGTCCACTTCACCAGCGGCACGACCGAGGGGCTGCACACGATCGCCCGCGACTGGCTGCCGGGGTTCCTGCGCGACGGCGACGAGATCGTCGTACCGGACGCCGACCACCAGGCCAACATCGCGCCCTGGCGGGAGGCCCAGCGGCTGCTGGCCCGCGAGGGCGTGCACGTCCGGGTGCTGCCGATGCCGTACCAGAGCGGTTCCGGGGACTACGACCATCGCGCGCTCGCCGAACGGGCCGGGCCGCGCACCCGGTTCGTCGCCGCCACCCACGTGCACCACGTCTACGGCGGCGACATGAACGTGCAGCGCATCCGCCGGGCGGTCGGCCCGGACGCGGTCATCTGTCTGGACGCGGCGCAGAGCGTCGGGCATCTGCCGGTGTCCGTGGCCGAGTTGGACGTCGACTTCGTCGTCTTCTCCGGGCACAAGGCGCTGGCGCTGCCCGGCACGGGGGCGGTGTGGGCCCGGCAGGCACGCGGCCCGGCGTTCACGCCGGGCGGGTGGAGCGGCACCCCGAACACCGTGGGCATCGCCTCGCTCGAAGCGGCCCTGGACTGGCTGGACGCCGCCGGCATGGAGCGCGTCGAGCGCTGGACGGTCGCCCTGGCGGCCCGGCTCACCGAGGGGCTGCGCCATCTGGACGCCTACGAGATCCTCGGCTGCCCGCTGAGCCTGGCCGCCGACTCAGCCGTGCAGCGGCGCCAGGGCATCGTCACCCTGCGGCACCGTGCCATCGACTCGGGCGACCTGGGCTTCATCCTGTTCAGCCACGGTTTCATGGTCCGCTCGGACAACCACTGCCAGGGCGACGCGGGCGAGAAGACCGGTTCGGTTCGGGTGAGTCTGCATGTGTACAACACCGTTGAGGAGATCGACCGGCTGCTGTCCGTCCTCGCCTCACTCCAGTGACTCCGCCAACTGGGCATAATGGGAACCGTTTCCACCTGTAGGCTCGGGCCGGAAAGAATCAGGTGCGAGACGGCAAGGTGGCGCGACCGGATGGGGCTGAGTCTGGCAACGGCACAGCGATGGGTGGAGCGCTGGGAGCTCCAGCAGCAGCGGTACGCGGTCGACCGCGAGGAGCGGTTCACGGTGATCGCCGACGTCGTCGAGCACGTCACGGCCGGGCACGCCTCCCGGCCCTTGGCCGTCGACCTGGGCTGCGGTCCCGGCTCCCTGGCGGCCCGGCTGGTGCGGCGGCTGCCGGACGCGGAGATCGTGGCCGTGGACCGCGATCCCCTGCTGCTGGAGCTCGGCCGCACCCACCACCCGGACGCGGCCCGCTACGTCGACGCCGAGATCGGCGCACCCGGCTGGACCTGGGCTCTGGACCTGGACCGGCCCCTGGACGCGGCCGTCTCCACGACGGCCCTGCACTACCTCGACCGCGACACCCTGCTGCGCACCTACCGGCAGCTCGCCGCACTGCTGCGGCCCGGCGGTGTCCTCGTCAACGGCGACCATCTCCCCCAGGACGACACGGGCCCGGCCGGGATCGCCACCCATGTCGGGCGGTGCCGGGCCGACCGGCAGCGGGTGTTCGCGCACGAGGACTGGGGTTCCTGGTGGGACGCCGTCGCCGACGACCCCGAGTTGACGGATCTGCTCGCCGAGCGCCGCCGCCGCGAGGCACCTCAGGACACCGGCCGCCCTGCCGAACTCCCCCTCTCCGCCCATCTGGAGCTGCTGCGGCAGGCGGGCTTCGCCACGGCGGGCCCGGTCTGGCAGTACGGCGACAGCTGCGTGGTCGTCGCGGTGCGCTGACCCGGGCGTCACCCCTGCGCCGCCCGGCCGGCGGGCGGCGCCAGGCGCCCGGACAATACATGCAGGAATCGCTATATGTTAATGTCGCCATGACAGCCCCGGCCGAAGCGCCGCGGGCGGCACGAGCCACACGCGAGGAGCCACCCCCATGACCACCGCCCAGCACATCACCCACGAGGACCACACCCACGCCCACGGCGACGACTGCGGCCACGTCGCCTTCACGCACGGCGACCACACGGACTACGCCCACGACGGCCACATCCACCGGATGCACGGGGACCACGTCGACGAGTGCGCGAACGGCGGCCACGCGGCACACCAGAACCACGACCACCAGCACGGCGACGACTGCGGCCACCTGGCCGTGCGGCACGGCGACCACACCGACTACGTGCACGACGGCCACCGCCACGCCGCCCACGAGGGACACTGGGACGACCACTGACGGTCCTGCCCCCGGAGACCACCGAGGCGGATTGGAAATCGTTGTCATATGCTAATGTGTGCATATGACAACGACGCCCTCTCCTCCGACGGACGATCCGGACCAGACCCTGCAGGCGGCCAGCGAGCTGCTGCGCGCGCTGGCCTCGCCCGTACGGCTGGGCATCGTGCGGGAGCTGTCCGCCGGCGGGAAATACGTCCATGAGCTGGTGACGGCCCTCGGGGTGAGCCAGCCGCTGGTCTCCCAGCATCTGCGGGTACTGCGGACCTCCCGGATCGTCACCGCCCGGCGTCAGGCCCGCGAGACGCGGTACACCCTCACCGACGACCACGTGGCGCACATCGTGCTGGACGCCATCCGGCACGCACAGGAGTAGCGCACACGGTGCCCCTCTTCGCGGGGTCAGGGGACGAGGGGGCGGACGTCCTCGGCCACGAAGCGGACGAAACCCTCGGGGTCCGGCTCATCGCCGGTGGGTTCGAGGATGACGGTGTCGGCACCGGCGGCGACCAGGCGTTGCACGGCCTCGGCCACCTTATTGGCGTCGCCGGCGACTCCCAGGTCGGGGATCTTGTCCGTGCCGGAGGCGGTGCGCTCGGCCTGGAGGCGGGCGGCGGCGTCCGGCCCGGTGGCGGTGAGGAGATAGACGACCACGCGATGGGAGCCGGTGCGGCCGGCCGACGCGCGGCCCTCGTCGATGAGCCGACGGGCCTTTCGCACGCCGTCCGGCGGGGTGGCCTCACTGAGCAGCGTGCCGTCGGCCACCTCGCCGGACAGGCGCAGCGAGCGGGGGCCGGTGACGCCGGCGAGCACCTCGGGAGCGGTGGGCGGGGGCCAGTCGAGGCCGACGTCGTCCAGTTTCACGTACCGCCCGTCCGTGGTGACGCGCTCGCCGCGCAGCAGCGCCCGGAGCGCGTCGAGGTACTCACGCAACAGCGTGACCGGCGACTCGGCCCGCGCACCGACCTGCCCCATCCAGTCCTGCACGCCGTGCCCGACGGTCAGCGTGAAGCGCCCCGGGAAGAGCCGGTCCAGGGTGGCGGCCTCCATCGCGGTGACGGCGACGTTCCGCAAGGGCACGGGCAACAGTCCGATGCCGACCCTCAGCCGTTCGGTCCAGGCGAGCGCGGCGGACGCGGTGGCGATCCCGCCCTCCAGGAAGCAGTCCTCCCAGAACCACAGCTCCTCCAGCCCCGCCGCCTCGGCGGTACGGGCTATGTCACGCAGCTTCTCGGGGGGCAGCTGAGGCCGGAAAACAGCACCAAGGGTAGTCATGGCCGCTTACCTACCCCTAGCGCTCCGGGATGAACAACTGCTTTATGCTGCTTGGCTCTTGACGCCGAGAGACGCCTTGCCGACGGAAGCGCACGCGCCGGTCCGGATCGGACCGAACCGGTGGCGCCCCCGCGAACCCGGGCCGCTCACCGGTCCGTTCACCGTTGTGCTCAGCCCTGGGTCAGGGTGACCGCCTGCCCCTGCACCGCGTGGAAGCGGGGCAGCGACAGGCCGCTGAAGGTGCGCAGTTCCACCAGGGTGGCCTCGACGTGGGCCGCGCCGGGCACGAGGGCGCCGGGCCTGGGGCGGCCCGTGTTCACCCAGCGGTGCTCCGCGCCGTCGCACACGGCCTGGGTGCCGCCGATGCCATAGCGGGCGGTGGAGGCGCCCTGGCTCACGGAGGAGCTGACGAAGACGGGGCCGCTGGAGCTCTGGCAGCGGTAGGTGCCGGAGAGGGTGACGGTGCCGTCGGCGGCGATCCGGCCCACCGTGTCGACCGTCACGGCCTCGTGGAGGGCGGGTGCCGCGGTGGCGGTCGCCGCGGGGGCGCCGGTGAGCAGGAGCAGCGCGGCACCGGCCGCGCCGAGAAGGGGACGCAGACGCATGGTGGAAACCTCCCGAAAGGAGTGGAATGGCGGCTTCCACTCGTACCGGGCCTCCGGCCCGGCGCCCGTGATCCTCACCCCTTCGGCGGCGAGTCCGACGCGTCCCTACGGCAGCACGGCGAAGCCGTCCAGTTCCACCAACGCCTCCTCGTCCCACAGCCGGACGACCTCGACGACCGCCATGGCCGGGTAGTCGCGGCCCGCCAGTCTCCGCCAGAGGCGGCCCAGTTCGGGGGCGTGGGCGCGGTAGGCGGCGACGTCCGTGGCGTAGACGGTGACGCGGGCCAGGTGGGAGGGCGTGCCGCCGGCCGCCGTGAGGGCGGTCAGCAGGTTGCCGAGGGCCTTCTCGAACTGTTCCGGCAGGGTCGCGCCGGCCACCTTGCCGTCGCCGTCGAGGGCGGTCTGCCCCGCCAGGAACACCACCCTGGACCCGGAGGCCACGACGGCGTGCGAGAAGCCCGCCGGCGGGGCGAGGCCGGGCGGATTGACGCGTTCGGTGGTCACCGGGCCTCCTGGTGGGCTGCGTACAACTCCTTGGCGATGATGCCGCGTTGGACCTCGCTGGCCCCCTCGTAGATGCGTGGGGCGCGCACCTCCCGGTAGAGGTGTTCGAGCAGGTGGCCGCGTTGCAGCGCGCGGGCGCCGTGCAGCTGGACGGCCGTGTCGACGACGTACTGCGCGGTCTCGGTGGCGAGCAGTTTCGCCATGGCGGCGCGCTGGGGCACGTCCGGGGCACCCTCGTCGTACGCCGTCGCCGCCGCGTAGACCATCAGCCTGGCCGCCTCCGTGCGCAGGGCCATCTCGGCGACCTGGTGGGAGACGGCCTGAAGGTCGCTCAGCTTGCCGCCGAAGGCGTCCCGCCCGGCGGTGTGCGCGAGGGTCGCGTCGAGCGCCGCCCGGGCCATACCGACGGCGAAGGCGCCGACGCTGGGACGGAACAGGTTGAGCGTCCCCATGGCGACCCGGAACCCCCGGTCGACCTCACCGAGCACGTCGTCGGCCGTCACCGGCACGGCGTCGAAGTCGAGCGCGCCGATGGGATGCGGGGAGAGCATGTCGAGCCCGCTGCCGGTCAGCCCCGGCCGGTCCGCCGGCACGAGAAAGGCCGTGACCCCGCGTGCCCCCGCCCCCGGGGTGGTCCGGGCGAAGACGGTGTAGAAGTCGGCCTCGGGGGCGTTGGAGATCCAGCACTTCTCACCGGTGAGGCGCCAGCGGGCGGGGCCGTCGGGGTCGGCGGCCAGTTCGGCGGGAGCCGGTGAGTCGTGGACCGCGCGTCCGGAACCCGACGAGCCGCTGGCAGCAGCCCCGGTTCCGCCACCGGACGCCGCCGCGCCGACTGAGCCACCGGCACGGGTCCTAGCACCGCGACTTCCGCCGCCGGCCGCTGCCGCTGAGCCACCGGCATGAGCCCGAGCACCCTGACTGCCACCGTCAGACGCCGGCGCGCCCGGCGAGCCGCCTTCACGGACCCCGGCGCCTTGAATGCCGCCGCCGGACGCCGCCGCGGCGGATGAGCGGTCGGCGGGAGTCGGAGTGCTCGGGGCACTTGCGTCGGGTGCCGCCGAGCCCGGTGAGCCGCCGCCCCCGATCCGGGAGCCCTGCGCGCCGTCGGATCCGGCAGGGCCCCGAGCGCGGCCGCCGGCTGTCGCGCCGTCAC
Source organism: Streptomyces sp. NPDC050164 (assembly GCF_044459945.1). NCBI lineage: Bacteria > Bacillati > Actinomycetota > Actinomycetes > Kitasatosporales > Streptomycetaceae > Streptomyces > Streptomyces sp. NPDC050164. Next base: position 128,989 of record NZ_JBITJK010000011.1, on the reverse strand, counting down.
CAGCACCGGAAGCCACCGCACCGTCGGGTGCCGCCCCGCCCCGAGAACCGCCACCGGCCGTCGGCCCAGCACCGCCACCGGAAGCCGCCCCGCCTCGTGAGCAGCCGTCGGATACCGCCCCACCACCGCCCGAAGCCACCACACTTCCGGAAGCCACCCCACCCCGAGAACCGCCACCAACCGCCGCGCCTGCCCCGCCGCCGGAGGCCACCGCGCCCCCTGAGCCGCCGTCGGATGCCGCCCCCGGCGAGCCGTTTCGCTCCGCGCGCAAGCCCAGCGCCGCCGCGTCCGAGCCCGCGCCCGGCTCGCTCAGCGCGAAGGCCGCGATCGCCTGACCGTCGGCCACCCGGGGGAGCCAGCGGGCCCGTTGGGACTCCGTGCCGTGGGCGTGGACGGGGTGGGCGCCGAGGCCCTGGAGGGCCAGGGCCGTTTCGGCTTCCGTGCAGGCGTAGGCCAGGGACTCGCGCATCAGGCACAGGTCGAGCGCGCCGGAGGTGAAGAGGCGGCCGAGCAGTCCGAGGCTGCCCAGTTCGGCGACCAGGGCCCGGTTCACCCGTCCCGGTTCGCCCTTCTCGGCCAGCGGGCGCAGCCGCTCCGCGGCGAGGGCGCGCAGCTCGGCGCACCAGGCGAGCTGTGCCGGTTCGAGCGAGAATGCGGTCATCGCCGGTCCCTTCTCCGCCGCCCCTGCCTCCCGGCCGGGCCACTCCGAGGCTATCGCGGACCGTTGACTGTCGTCACCAACACGATACGCTCCAGGAGCGAGCCCACCACGCCAAGGGGGCGAATCGTATGAATCCACGGGGTACGGCCCACGTCGACACCTTCGCCCGTGACCATCTGCCACCCCCGGACCAATGGCCCGAGCTCCGTTTCGACCTGCCGGAGCTGCGTTACCCCGAACGGCTCAACTGCGCCGCCGAACTGCTCAGCGGCCCACCCGGCGACCGCCCGGCGTTCCTCACCCAGGCCCAGGAGCCATGGACGTACGCCGATCTGCGCGCCCGCGTCGACCGCATCGCGCACCTGCTCACCGGCGAACTCGGCGTCGTCCCCGGCAACCGCGTGCTGCTGCGCGGCCCGACCACCCCCTGGCTCGCCGCCTGCTGGCTGGCCGTGCTGAAGGCGGGGGCCGTCGCGGTCACCGTGCTCGCCCAGCAGCGCCCGCACGAGCTGAGCACGATGTGCGAGATCGCCCGGGTCCGGCACGCGCTGTGCGACATCCGGTCCGTCGACGACCTCGCCAAGGCCGAGATCCCGGACCTGCGGATCACGACCTATGGCGGTGACGCCCCGGACGACCTCCTCAACCGGCCTGCGCCCGGCACACCGTACGAGGCCGTCGACACGGCGGCCGACGACGTCGCGCTGATCGCCTTCACCTCCGGCACCACCGGCCGCCCCAAGGGCTGCATGCACTTCCACCGGGACGTCCTGGCCATCGCCGACACCTTCTCCCAACACGTCCTGAAGCCAGACGCGGACGACGTGTTCACGGGCAGTCCCCCGCTCGGCTTCACCTTCGGGCTCGGCGGACTGGTCGTCTTCCCGCTGCGGGTCGGGGCGAGCGCCCTGCTGCTCGAACAGGCCGGTCCGAAGCAGCTGCTGCCCGCCGTCGCCCGGCACCGGGTCTCCGTGCTGTTCACGGCGCCTACGGCGTACCGCGCGATGCTCGACGAGCTCGACGGGTACGACGTCTCGTCCCTGCGCCGCTGCGTCTCGGCCGGCGAGAACCTGCCGGCGGCCACCTGGCAGGCCTGGCACGAACGCACGGGCCTGCGCGTCATCAACGGCATCGGCGCCACCGAGCTGCTGCACATCTTCATCTCCGCGGCCGACGAGCGGATCCGCCCCGGCACGACGGGCGTTCCCGTACCGGGCTGGCACGCGCGCGTGCTGGACGAGCACGGCGAGCCGGTGCCCGACGGGCAGCCGGGCCTGCTCGCGGTGCGCGGACCGGTCGGCTGCCGCTACCTCACCGACCCCCGGCAGCGGGAGTACGTGCGCGGCGGCTGGAACATCACCGGCGACACCTACGTCCGCGAGGCCGACGGCTACTTCCGCTACGTCGCCCGCGCCGACGACATGATCATCTCTGCCGGGTACAACATCGCCGGCCCCGAGGTCGAGGACGCGCTGCTGCGGCACCCGGACGTGGTGGAGGCGGCGGTCGTGGGGCGGCCCGACGAGGCCCGCGGGCAGATCGTGGTGGCCTTCGCCGTCCTCAAGGAGGGCGCCGAACGGGACGCCGGGGCGCTGCGCGCCTTCGTCAAGAGCGAGCTGGCGCCGTACAAGTGCCCGCGCGAGATCGTCTTCCTGGACGCGCTGCCGCGCACGGCCACCGGCAAGCTCCAGCGGTTCAGGCTGCGTACGGGAGAGCTCCCGGACAGCGGCACCGAAAGCGACCGGGAGTGACCCGTACGACCTAAGATGATCAACGTGTCCGACCAGCATGCACCACGGTCTCTCATCGTCACGCTCTACGGCGCGTACGGCCGCTTCGCGACGGGCCCCGTGCCCGTCGCCGAACTGATCCGGCTGCTCGCGGCGGTCGGTGTGGACGCCCCGTCCGTACGCTCCTCGGTGTCGCGGCTGAAGAGACGCGGGCTGCTCGTGCCCGCCCGCACCGCCCAGGGCGCGGCCGGCTACGAACTGTCCCCGGACGCCCGCCAGTTGCTCGACGACGGCGACCGGCGCATCTACGCCACGGCTCCTCCCGAGGACGAGGGCTGGGTGCTCGCGGTGTTCTCCGTGCCGGAGTCGGAGCGGCAGAAGCGGCACGTGCTGCGCTCCCGGCTGGCCGGCCTCGGTTTCGGCACGGCCGCCCCGGGCGTGTGGATCGCGCCCGCGCGGCTGTACGAGGAGACCCGGCACACCCTCCAGCGGCTGCGGCTGGACGCGTACGTCGACTTCTTCCGCGGCGACCACCTCGGCTTCACCCCGACCGCTCAGGCCGTCGCCCGCTGGTGGGACCTGGCCGCCATCGCCAAGGAGCACGAGGCGTTCCTCGACCGCCACGCGCGCGTGCTGCACGACTGGGAGAAACGCGAGGACACCCCGCCCGAGGAGGCCTACCGCGACTACCTCCTCGCCCTGGACTCCTGGCGCCACCTCCCCTACACCGACCCCGGCCTGCCGTCCGAACTCCTCCCGGAAGACTGGCCGGGCACCCGCTCGTCGGTGGTGTTCCAGGGCCTGCACGAGCGGCTGCGGGACGCGGGCGCCGAGTTCGTGGGACTGCTCAGCTCCCCAGAATGAGGCGCGGCTTGGGCGCGTCCGTGCGGCCCGTCTGCGGGCGGCGGCTGCCCGCTCGGTAGGGGGCCGGCCAGACGGCGCCGGGGCCCGTGTAGCCCTGTTCGGCCGCCGCGTGCAGCGTCCAGTGCGGGTCGTAGAGGTGGGGGCGGGCCAGGGCGCACAGGTCCGTACGGCCCGCCAGGATCAGGGAGTTGACGTCGTCCCAGGAGGAGATCGCGCCGACCGCGATCACGGGGATGCCGGTGGTGTTGCGGATCCGGTCGGCGAACGGAGTCTGGTACGACCGCCCGAACTCGGGCCGCTCGTCCGCCACGACCTGCCCGGTCGACACGTCGATCGCGTCGGCGCCGTGCGCGGCGAAGGCCCGGGCGATCTCGACGGCGTCCTCGGCCGTGGTCCCGCCCTCGGCCCAGTCGGTGGCGGAGATCCGCACGGTCATGGGCCGCTCCCCCGGCCAGACGTTCCGTACGGCGTCGAACACCTCCAGCGGGAAACGGAGCCGCTTGTCCAGTGAGCCGCCATAGGCGTCGGTACGGCGGTTGGTCAGCGGGGAGAGGAAACCGGAGAGCAGATAGCCGTGGGCGCAGTGCAGTTCGAGCAGGTCGAATCCGGCCCGGGCTGCGCGGCAGGCAGCGGCCGCGAACTGCTCTCGGATGTCGGTGAGTTGGGCGCGCGACAGCTCGCGCGGGGTCTGGCTGAACGGCTTGTACGGGAGCGCGGACGCGGCCACGAGCGGCCAGTTGCCCTCCTGAAGCGGCTCGTCCATGCCCTCCCACATCACCTTCGTGGAGCCCTTGCGGCCGCTGTGGCCGAGCTGCACGCCGATCGCGGTGCCGGGCGCCTGGGCATGCACGAAGTTCGTGATCCGCTTCCAGGCCTCGGCCTGCCGGCCGGTGTAGAGGCCGGCGCAGCCGGGCGTGATCCTGCCCTCCTCGCTGACGCACACCATCTCGGTCATCACCAGCCCGGCCCCGCCCATCGCCCGCGCGCCCAGATGGACGAGGTGGAAGTCGCCGGGGACGCCGTCGACCGCCGAGTACATGTCCATGGGCGAGACGACGACCCGGTTGCGCAGGGTCAGGCCGCGCAGCCGCAGCGGCGTGAACATCGGGGGCGTGCCGGGCGGGCAGCCGAACTCCCGCTCCACCGCCTGTGTGAAGTGCGGGTCGCGCAGCCGCAGGTTGTCGTGGGTGACACGGCGGCTGCGGGTGAGCAGGTTGAAGGCGAACTGGCGGGGCGGCTGGTCCAGGTACAGGGAGAGGTTCTCGAACCACTCCAGGCTGGCCCGGGCCGCGCGCTGCGTGGAGGCGACGACGGGCCGCCGCTCCGCCTCGTACGCGGTCAGGGCCTCGTCCACGGCGCCCTGTTCCTCCAGGCAGGCGGCCAGGGCCAGGGCGTCCTCGACGGCGAGCTTGGTGCCGGAGCCGATGGAGAAGTGGGCGGTGTGGGCGGCGTCGCCGAGGAGGACGACGTTGCCGTGCGACCAGCGGTCGTTGACGACCGTGCGGAAGGTCGTCCATGCCGAGTTGTTGGACTTCAGGGGGCGGCCGCGGAGTGCTTCCGCGAAGATCTTGGCGCAGCGTTCGACCGACTCGGCTTCACCGAGTTCGTCGAAACCGGCCGCGTGCCAGACCTCCTCGCGCATCTCGATGATCACGGTGGATGCGTCGGGGGCGTAGGGATAGCCGTGCAGTTGCATGACGCCGTGTTCGGTTTCGGCGATCTCGAAGCGGAAGGCGTCGAAGGGGAAGTCGGCGGCGAGCCAGATGTAGCGGCAGTGGTGGGTCGTCACCCGGGGGTGGAAGACGTCCGCGCAGGTCTCGCGAGTGGTGCTGTGGATGCCGTCCGCCGCGATGACCAGGTCGTGGGTCTGCGGGAGGTCCTTCGGGGCCTCGGCGCGGAAGCGGAGGTCGACGCCGAGTTCGCGGCAGCGGGTGTGGAGGATCTCCAGGAGGCGTTTTCTGCCGAGTGCGGCGAAACCGTGCCCTCCGGAGGTGTGGCGCGTGTTGCGGTGGACGATGTCGATGTCGTCCCAGCGGATGAAGTGTCTCTGGAGGGCCTCGTAGACGTGGGGGTCTGCGTGTTCTATGCCGCCGAGGGTTTCGTCGGAGAGGACCACGCCGAAGCCGAAGGTGTCGTCGGGGGCGTTTCGTTCCCAGACGGTGATGTCGCGGGTGGGGTCGAGGCGTTTGAGGAGTGCGGCGGCGTAGAGGCCGCCGGGGCCGCCGCCGATGATTGCCACGCGTAGGGGGTGGCTCTTGTCGTTGGGCGGCTGCGGGTGCGTTGCGGCTTGTCGCGCCCCGCGGCGGAGCCGCACATCGACACAGCCCCGCGCCCCCGAAGGACGTGCACTCACCGTCCGCTCCACTTCGGGGGGCGCTTTTCTGTGAACGCCGCGTGGAACTCCGCGTAGTCCTCGCCTGTCATCAGGAGGGCCTGGGTCGAGGCGTCGAGTTCCACCGAGGCCGCCAGAGGCATGTCCAGTTCCGCCGTGAGGAGGGCCTTGGTCTGGGCGTAGGCCAGAGCTGGGCCGTCCGCCAGGCGGCGGGCCAGTTGTTGTGCTGCCTCATCGGCCCGGCCCTCCTGCGTCAGTTCGCTGATCAGGCCGATGCGCTCCGCCTCGGGGGCGCGGACCGGGTCGCCCAGCATCAGGAGGCGGGTGGCGTGGCCGAGGCCCACGACCCTGGGCAGGAGGTAGGCCGCGCCCATGTCGCCGCCGGAGAGGCCGACCCGGGTGAAGAGGAAGGCGAAGCGGGCCGTGGGGTCGGCCACGCGGAAGTCGGCGGCCAGGGCGAGGACCGCTCCGGCGCCGGCCGCCACGCCCTGGACCGCCGCGATCACCGGGAAGGGGCACTCCCGGATGGCGCGGACCACCTGGCCGGTCATCCGGTTGAAGTCCAGGAGCTGGGCGGTATCCATGCCCAGGGTGGCGCCGATGATGTCGTCGACGTCGCCGCCGGAGCAGAAGCCGCGGCCCTCGCCGGCCAGCACCAGGGCCCGCACGGACCGCTCCCGGGACAGCTCCGCGAGCAGGTCGCGCAGGTCGGCGTAGGCGCCGAAGGTGAGCGCGTTGAGTTTCTCGGGGCGGGCCAGCGTGACGGTGGCGACGCCGTCGGTGAGGTCGACGCGCAGGTGCTCCCAGCTCGGGGTGCGGGCGGCGGAGCCGGTGAAGGGACTCATGACGTGCGGCCTCCTCGGGCGGGCACTGCCTCACTGAGCTCTACCCCATGAAGTTATCACTCATTCGTGACTGTCGTCATGAGTGCGCGATAGACCGTCCGGGTAAGACTTTCACGGGGAGCCGGGCGTGAAGCGGGCCGGTTACATCCGTCACAGATCGTCCACACCGGCGTAACGGCGGGATCTGCTGTGCGCGGCACCGCGTTCACCTGGGTAAGCCGTGCGGCAAGGGGGCCGACGGCCCCCCGACGGCCCCCCGGCGGTGCCCCTCGGAAGCCACCGAAGAGCAGCGCCGTACCATTCATAAGGTTGAAAGCAGGATGTCCTGCTCCATGAACGGACCCGCCTTGTACGAACTCCCCTCAGCCCCCGCCTCCTGGCGCATCGCGCTGCCGCACACCGCCGCGGCGGTGCCCGTGGCCCGTGCCCTGGTCCGTACGGCGCTGGCCGAGCTGGAGCACGGGGCCGACTGCGACACCGCGGAGCTGCTCACGGCGGAGCTGGTGGCGAACGCCGTGGAGCACACCTCCGGCGAGACGCCGATCGAGCTGGTGGTGGAGCTGATGCCGTCGGGCTGCCAGGTCGAGGTGCACGACACCGACCCGAAGCCGCCCGGCGATCTCACCTGTCCGTCCGGCGGGATGCCCGACCCCTGGCAGGAGCACGGGCGCGGTCTGCTGCTGATCCGCACCCTGAGCTCCTCGTGCGGGCACCGGCCGACCGAGTCCGGCAAGGCGGTGTGGTTCAGGCTGCCCGTGGTGCCGGCTCAGCGGCGTCCGTCGGAATGACGGGTGAGGCGAGGCTCAGCCGAGCGTCGCGACCAGCACTGCCTTGATCGTGTGCAGACGGTTCTCCGCCTCGTCGAAGACGACGGAGTGCGCCGACTCGAAGACCTCGTCCGACACCTCCAGGTACTCCAGGCCGTGGGCCGCGTGGATCTCCTGGCCGACCTTGGTGCCGAGGTCGTGGAAGGCGGGCAGGCAGTGCAGGAACTTCACGTCCGGGTTGCCGGTGGCGCGCAGGACGTCCATGGTCACGGCGTACGGGGCCAGGGCGGTGATGCGCTCGTCCCAGACCTCCTTCGGCTCGCCCATGGAGACCCAGACGTCGGTGGCGACGAAGTCGGCGCCACGGACGCCCTCGTCCAGGGTCTCGGTGAGGGTGATGCGGGCGCCGCTGGCCCCGGCGAGGGCGCGGGCCCGGTCGACGACCTCCTCGGCCGGCCAGTAGTCCTTCGGGGCGACGAGACGCACGTCCATGCCGAGCAGGGCGCCGGTGACCAGGTAGGAGTTGCCCATGTTGAAGCGGGCGTCGCCCAGGTAGGCGAAGGCGGTCTCCGTCAGCGGCTTGGCACAGTGCTCGGTCATGGTCAGCACGTCGGCGAGCATCTGGGTGGGGTGCCAGTCGTCGGTGAGCCCGTTGTAGACGGGCACACCGGCGTGCGCCGCCAGCTCCTCCACCTTCTGCTGGCTGTCGCCCCGGTACTCGATCCCGTCGTACATCCGGCCCAGCACCCGCGCGGTGTCCCTGACCGACTCCTTGTGGCCGATCTGCGAGCCGGAGGGGTCGAGGTACGTCGTCGAGGCGCCCTGGTCGGCGGCCGCGACCTCGAAGGCGCAGCGGGTGCGGGTGGAGGTCTTCTCGAAGATCAGCGCGATGTTCCGGCCCCGCAGGTACTGCGTCTCGGTCCCGGCCTTCTTGGCGGCCTTCAGCTCGGCGGCCAGCTCGACCAGACCGCGGAACTCCTCCTCGGTGAAGTCGAGCTCCTTGAGGAAGTGGCGGCCGGCGAGGGCGGTCGGGACTGTCGCCATGGGGCGCTCCAGGGGTACGGCGGTACGGGGACGGACAGGACTCCTGGAATACTATACGAATGTCGGCATGCCTATACGTAGGTGCGGGTGCTCATACGCGCTCCCGTTCGACCGGGCAGCTCATGCACCGCGGCCCGCCCCTGCCCCGCCCCAGCTCACTGCCCGGGATCTCTATCACTTCGATGCCCTGTTTGCGCAGGTGGGTGTTGGTGGTGGCGTTCCGCTCGTAGGCGACCACGACACCGGGTTCGACGGCCAGGACGTTGCAGCCGTCGTCCCACTGCTCGCGTTCGGCCGCGTGCACGTCCTGGGTGGCGGTCAGCACCCGGATCTCGTTCAGGCCGAGCGCGGCGGCGATCGCGCGGTGCATGTGCTCCGGCGGATGGTCGGTGACCTTCAGCTCCTTCTCGCCGACGCCCGGTTCGATGGTGTACGAGCGGAGCATGCCGAGCCCCGCGTACTGGGTGAACGTGTCGCCGTCGACCATCGTCATCACCGTGTCGAGGTGCATGAAGGCCCGCCGCTTGGGCATGTCGAGGGCCACGATCGTCTCGGCGGAACCGGCGGCGAACAGCTTGTGCGCGAGCATCTCGACGGCCTGGGGCGTGGTGCGCTCGCTCATGCCGATGAGCACCGCCCCGTTGCCGATGACGAGGACGTCCCCGCCCTCGATGGTGGACGGGTAGTCGGCCTGCCCCTCGGACCAGAGGTGGAAGGTCTCGTCGCGGAACAGCGGGTGGTGCCGGTAGATCGCCTCGAAGTGCACGGTCTCGCGCTGCCGGGCGGGCCAGCGCATCGCGTTGATGGAGACGCCGTCGTAGATCCACGCGGAGGTGTCGCGGGTGAAGAGGTGGTTGGGCAGGGGGCCCAGCAGGAAGTCGTCCAGCTCCATGACGTGGAAGCGCACCGAGGTCGGCTCCGGGTGCACATCGAGGAACTCGCGCTTGGTCATGCCGCCGACCAGGAGCTCGGCCAGTTCCGCCGCGGGCAGGTTCTCGAAGGCGGCTCTGAGATGGTCGGTGGCCAGCGGGCCGTACTCCTTCTCGTCGAAGACCCGGTCCAGGACGAGGGCCCTGGCCGCCGGGACCTCAAGGGTCTCGGCCAGCAGGTCACCGAAGAGGTGGACGGTGACGCCCCGGTCGCGCAGCACGTCGGCGAACCCGTCGTGCTCGGCGCGAGCCCTGCGCACCCACAGCACGTCGTCGAAGAGCAGCGAGGTCTTGTTGCTGGGGGTGAGCCTTTTGAGCTCGAGATCGGGCCGGTGCAGGATGACGCGGCGCAGCCGCCCGGCCTCGGAATGGACGTGGTAAGCCATGCCTCCATCCTGACCATCACAGCGCCTGTTGACGCGCTGCTCGCGCGTTTCGGCGAACTCTTGTTTGTGTCCGCCTGACGACAATCAGCGTGGGCCGGGACGCCCCCGCTCAGCCGCTGGGCAGCGGCTGGAGCAGCTCCGGCCGGGCCAGCATGCGCCGCGTCGCCCGGCCCGGATCGAGCACGGCCCGGGCGACGATCCAGCCGGCCAGGGCGTGCGGCTCGGCGGGGTCGGAGGCCAGCTGTCCGGCGTACCGGGCGAGCGCGGCGGCCGCCTGCCCGGCGGCCAGGTACTCGTCTGCGGTGTGCGGAGCGGCGGGGCGGCCGGCGAAGGCGTGCGTGCGCACGTCGGGCCAGGAGGTGCGGTCGGGGCGGAAGCGGGGGCCGCCGTGTCCCGAGGTGGGCGGGGCGACGTTGCGCAGCCGCCACTCGGTGCGGTGCAGTGCGGCGGCCGTACGCGCCCGGGTGAGGGCGGCGTGCGGGACCGGCTCGCGCAGCCAGCCGTCGAGCGTGCGGGCGAGGCCGGATACGAGAGCGCGGCCCGGCACGGTCAGACGGCCGCTGGTCAGCAGGGTGCGCACGGCCAGGCGGCTCTGCAGGCGGCGCAGGGCGAAGAAGTAAGCGGCCCGCTCGACCGCCTCACTCCCCTCCGCACCGGCCAGCCGGTCCCGCCAGAAACCCGCGACGCCGGTGAAGGCGTACGCGCCGTGCAGCAGGCCGGTGAGGTGGCGGGGGTCGGTGCGCCAGGGAGCGTAGTAGCGCTCCGCCCGGTCGTCCTCCAGCAGCGGGAACAGGTGAAGGAGGGCGGCGAGTTTGCTGTGCTGAAGCTCGTGCACCAGGGTTTCGGCGAGGGCGAGCGCGGAGGCCGGACGGACGATGAGCATGCCGCCGAAGGAGTCACCGCTGGAGGCCGACACCTGCACGAAGGGGGGCGGGGGCGGGCTGACGGCGGTGCGCCCGAAGGGCACGATCGCCCGGATCATGGCGGGGTCGACCCGCCCGGGGCCGGGTATGCCCGGGCGGGCGAGGATCCGTACGGCCTCGCCGAACAACCGCTGCCACTCCTGTGCCTCCTCCTCGTCGAGCCGGGCGGGGGGCAGGTGGTCGTCGAGGTCGCGGTAGGGGTCGAGGTCTTCGAGTACGACGGTGACGGGGGCCATACCGTCGGGGCCGGTGTGGGTGAGGGTCCGCAGCGGAAGCCAGATGTCCCCTGTTGTCCCCGACCCGTCGGCGCCCGCACGCTCTCTCAGCGGGCGGTAGGTCACCCGCACCGTCCCGGTCGCGTTGCCCGGGCCCGTGACGGTCAGTTCTTCCCCGGCCGTCGTGGCCCGGCCGACCGCCAAGCCCTCTCTCGCGCCGGGAAGCCGGACCATGCCGAGACCGGGCAGGGGCAGGCGCCCGCTGGTGAGGGGAACGTCGAGGGCCGTCTCCGTGCCCGCGTGCAAGGAGGCCGAGAGGGCCAGCGCGCACAGGTGGCCCGCCTCGGCCCACAGCGGCGGCCCGGTCGCCGTGCCCTGCACCCGGCGCAGCATGTGGGAGATCCAGCCGCCGGTCGCCGGGGCCAGCAACAGGCGTTCGACCGGCTCGGGCGACTTCTCGGCCGCCTCCTTGAGTACCCGCCAGGCTTCGGCGACCGGGGTGAGAGGAGTGGGCAGGGCGTCGAGGTGGTCAAGGAGGGTGCGCAGGAGCAGCAACCGCCGTGCGCGTTCTGCCCGTTCGAGGAAGGCGACGGCCGCTGCCGAGCCGCCTCCGGCGGCCAGCTCCGCGAAGAGCCGGTCCGGCATGCGGAAGGGAGCGAGGTGCTGCTCGCTGGTCATCGTCGCGGACCTCCGGTCGGTTGGCGGACATGCGGGGACCCCGGTGCGCGTGCGGGTGTCGCACCGGGGCTCTGCCGTCGGGACGGTCGGCGGCTAGTCGGCTCGGGCGCCCGAGCCTCCTCCTTCACCGCTCCTCATGCTGCAGCGGGCACGCAGCACCTCGGTCAGCAGGCGCGTGGTGGGGGACAGGGTGGGGAGACCGTCCACGGCGCTCAGGGGCAGCGCCGCGAGGTCCGCCAGATCGGATTCCCAGACGTCGGTCCCCGCCATGGCGACGGCCGGTTCAGGTGCGACGGCTCCGGCGTGGTGCAGAACGGGCGGCTGGTCCAAGGTGCTCCCCCTTCTCGCACGGTGGCACGCGATGCCCCGTGTCTTTCCATCATGGCCAATACCCCCCGGAGCGAAAACCGTACGATCACGCCACTGATCATCGCCGATCACGCCGCTGCCCCGGCGCGGCTGCCAACTCGGCCAGGGCGGCGGCGAGTTCGTCCTTCAGTTCCGGATCGTCATCGAGAGCCACCACGGCGTCGAACAGGTCCCACAGTGCCTCCGGGTTCCGCCGGGCGAGGCCGCCGAGGATGTTGACGACGTCGGTGCGTGCCCTGCTGTGACGGCGCAGTACGGCTGCGACACGGGGGTCCAGCGCGGCGACGACCGTCTGCCGTTCGTCCGGATCGTTCATCAGGGAGTAGGCGAGGAGGGCCTCCACCGCTCGCTGCATCGCCATCAAGGGACGCGGCGCGGCGGGCGGTCCGGCCGGGGGCAGGGTCTCGGTGCGGTCGGGGCCCTGGAGCCGGATCTCGGGATGCTGAAGAGTACGGCCCTCTTCCCTGAGGGACGCGATGCGCGCCCGAACGGCCGGAAACAGTTCCTCCGGATCGGGCGGCGCGGGCAGAACGGCCGCCCGGTCGGCCAGCAGACCGAGCAGGACGTCGGAGAAAAGGCCGGTGGCACGGACGGGGTCGTTGGCCGCCGCCCTGCCCCGGCCGGCGGCGCGCAGCACGGTCTGCCGGTGCGCATGGTTGGGCTGGCCCACGGGCAGGGCGTCGGCGGGCAGCGCCTCCCGGAACGCCAGATCCTCCTCGAAGGTCTCGCAGGCGTCCACGATCCACATCTGCTCGCGCAGACCGGGCACGGCGTCGCCCGCGTACCGGGCGAGCGCGGAGTCCAGGTCGATGCCCACCTTGTCGGCGACGCCCGCGTCCGCGCAGAACAGCCGGAGCCGCCCGGCCCGGTCCAGCACGCCGTGCCCGCCCCACCACACCCACAGCATGTCGCCCTGGGCCGCGGACAGTTCGCGAACCAGCACCCGGCGCAGGGTCGCCTGGTCCGCGCGCTCGAACGGGACTTGCGGGTCGTACGACGGCAAGGAGGCCAAGTGGAGCCGCAGTTGGGACTCCGGAACCCCCGCGTCCCGCAGCAGTCGCCAGAACCGTACGGCGTCCCGTGCGGGCCCGGGCAGCCGCCACGCGTCCCCGGCCTCGTACGCCTCGATCCCGACGATCAGGGCGTGCACCCGGGCCGGGTCGACGGGCGGCATGGGAGCGGTCACGGCAGGTGGTCCACGATGTGGCGGTACACGGCGGGGTTCGTCCAGTAGGCACTGTGCGCTGCGGGGAACGGCTGACCGCTGTCGACGGCGACATCGGTGACTCGGCCCGGGAAGAGTCCCGCGCCGAGATAGCCGAGCAGATCGCGCGGGTCGTACAGGTTCAGCCAGGCGGGGACGTGCGACGGCAGGGGCGCGGGGTGTTCGAGGGACGGCAGGGAGCCCGACTCGTAGAGGAAGGGCCCCTGGGAGCCCGCCGTCACCAGGAGCCCTACCTGCGGCAGCGGGGCGGAGATCAGCGTGTCGAGGGCGATGATGCCGCCGAGACTGTGGCCGATCACGGCGACGGGCGGCTCCAGGTCGTCGACGAGGGTGCGCAGGCCCTCCCGGAAGGCCTCACCCCGGCTCAGGTAGCGCAGGATGTCACCGGCGGCGGGGTGGGCGGCCTCGGTGAGGACACGCCGGCGGCGCTCGACGGCGCGCGAGGCCACGGCTCCGGCTGTGCGCAGCAGGTAGGAGCGCAGCCCTCGCTCCGTGCCCCGGGCCGGTGCTCCGAGGGCCTCGGCGATCCGGTCGGTGACGGCGTCACGGGTCTCGCCGACCGGGACGAGCGGGGAGTCGGCGTCGAGGGCGCCGGCGATGAGGCGGGCGGCCAGGGAGCGGGCGGCGAGAACGGCGAGGTCCGCCGGGTCGAGGGCGTCGGCGGCGGGGCCGAGCAGGGGGTGGGCGGCCAGATCGGCGGCGGCGCGGGCCAGCCCGGGGCCCAACTCGGCACCGGGCGCGTCCCCTTGGGCGGCGAGTGCGGTGAGCTGTGCCCGTACCCGCTGCTGCGGCGGTACGGAACCGGGCGGGCGCTCGACGGCCGGACCGGATCCGGCGGCGGCCAGGGCCAGTTCGGCGTACGGGTCGGCGTAGAGGACGGCCCATGCCGCAGTCGTCTCGTCGCTCGGATCCGGCCCCGCCGGGCCTTCGCCGAGACCGCGCGTGGTGCCGGCCCGGGGTGGCAGACTCGCTCCGCCGGCCGCAAGCGTGGCACCGTGTGCCGCTGCCCAGTTGTAGGGGACGACGCGAAGCCCGTCGCGCTGTGCGGCCAGTCCGGCCGTCACACGCCCCACCAGCGCGGTGAAGCCCGGCTCGCGAACCCCGGTCCCATGGACGAAGACGACCGCCGCCATGCGCCCCCCGTGACCCGATTGCTCTTGCGATAGTCAACTTACCCATATTACGGGGGAGTTGAAGCCTCGTAAACGGAAGCGGCCCGCCGCCGGGAGGGCTCCCGGGCGGCGGGCCGTCGTTCGGCGCTCGCGTCACATGGGCATGGGAGCCAGGTCGCACTCGATGCGCCGGCGCTGGCGGGCGGCCTGGAGCCAGGGGTGGTCGTTGCGCAGCACTGCGGCGAAGCCCTCCACCGCCTTGCGCTGGAGCACGTCCGCCTCGTCACCCCGCCCGAGACCCCGCAGATCGAGGGCGAGGTTGGACGTGCAGGAGAGGGTGAGGGGGTGGTCCTCGCCCGCCACCTCTCTCAGCAGCGGCAGGTTGGCGGAGTCGATCTCATGCGCCCGCTCGAAGTCGAGCCGAGCGTAGGCGGTGTTGGCCTGGCCGATGCCGACGGTGAGGGTGATGACGTGGTGCGCCCCGACCGTGTCGCTCAGCCGGCGCACCACGTCGTCCTCCAGTTCCTGCGCGGTGTCCAGGGAGCCCAGGGCCCGCTGGGTGGCGGCCAGGTTCGCACGGGTCACCAGGGTGTGCGCGTGGTCTCCGCCGAGGCGCCGCACCAGCCGGGCCACGGTGGACTCCGCGATCCGGAGCGAGCCTTCCAGGTCACCGGCCAGACGGCGGTCGACGCAGACGTTGGTCGCCGTGGTCAGCGAGTCGAGGTGCTCGTCGCCGTAGCGGGACTTGAAGTTGCGCAGGGTCTCCTCGGCGAGCTTGGCGCCCTCGGAGAGGTCTCCGTCCCGGCGGCGGCAGACTCCGAGGTCACGGGCGATACGCAAGGTCAGGGGATGCTTCTCACCGAGGGCGGTGAGCGCCCGGCGGTAGACGTCCTCCTGCCATTCGCGCGCCTTGGGGTACCGGCCCGCCTCCCGCATGTCGATGCCGACGCAGTGCAGGGTGTTGAGCGTGAAGAAGCTGGTCTCTCCGAACAGCATGTCACGCTGGCGGGCGGTTTCCTGGTCGAGCGGCAGCGCTTCCCTGAACTCCCCGCACAGTCTCAGGTCGACGCCCCAGCTGTGGCTGCCCCGCAGGGTGGCCGGGTCGTCGGGGCCGAAGAGCGACCGGGCCAGTTCGGTGGCCTCCTTGCCCAGGTCCCGCGCCTCCTGGAAGCGGCCCTGGTACCGGCGGGCGTCGGACATCTCGCACAGGGAGTCGATGAGTTCCTCGGGCTCGACCTGCACCCGGCGGGAGACCTCCAGCGCCTTTTCGGTGAGCGGGATCGACTCGGTGATCTGACCCACCTGGCGCAGCAGGAAGGCGAAGCCCTTGGTCATCCGGATGACATAGACGTCGTCCTCGCCCGAGGCGGCGAGCCAGGCGCTCCACGCCTGCCGGCCGAAGGCCGCGGCGTTCTCGTGGTCGCCCCAGTAGTAGAGGAACCACATGGTGTCGTAGACCAGGTCACGCACATAGGGGTCCGTGCTGGTCACGGCCTGGGAGGCGAGAACGTGGGGCAGCAGCGCCTGGTAGTCGCGCCACTCCTGGGAGGATCCGAAGGGGCCGCGGTTGGCGGCGGACAGCAGCTGGTGGGCGGCGTCCCGCATCCTCTCGCGTTCCTCCTCGCTCAGCTTGGCGAGGAGCACGGTCTGGAGGAGGCGGTGCATTTGCAGGGTGCCCGCGCGCGGGTCGACCTTGATCAGGGAGAACTGGCTGAGGTCGCGGATGGCCCGGTTCAGTTTGATCGGCTCACGCAGCATCGGGTCGATCTGCGGCGTGATGTTGACGCCCCGGCTGCTGCGCAGGATCGACCTCGGGATCGGCTCGGGGGCCATGCTGGCGCAGATGTCGAGAAGCTGACGGGCGCCCGGGTTGTTCTCCCTGATGCGCTCCAGGGAGATGTCCCAGGCGGCGGCGACGGAGACCGGGTAGTCGGGGCTCTGCTCGATCTCGAGGATCTCCGGGCTGCGCTGGGCGAGCAGGTCGAGGTACTCGTCGACCTCCATGCCGGTGACGCCGAGCCAGGCTCCCGCCTGCTCCACGGCGAGCGGCAGGTCACCGAGCGCTTCGGCGAGCCGGTCGGCGTCCTCCCCGGGCAGGTCCTTGGCGCGCTTCTGGAGCAGTTCGATGGACTCGTCGCGCTCGAAGACGTTCACCGGCAGTGAGGTGGCCACCCGTTCCCAGCCCCGGTTCCGGGAGGTGACGATGACCTTGCCCGGCCCGTTGTGCGGGAAGTAGCCGCGCACCGCCTCGATGTCCTCGGCGTTGTCGAAGACCAGCAGCCAGTTGTCGTACGGCGTTCCGGTGCGCAGCGCCTCCAGTACGGCGGGCACGGCGGTGTTGGCCGCGGCGGCGCCCAGGCTGTCCTGGCCGGCCGGGGCGACACCCAGCTGCGAGGCGAGGGAGGACAGCGCGGCCAGGATGAGGCTCTCGCGCTCGGCCGGGATCCAGCAGATGATCCGGTAGTCGCGCTGATGGGTGTAGATGTACTCCAGCGCCAGCTGTGACTTGCCGACGCCACCGAGGCCGTGCAGGGCGTTGGGCAGCACGGCTGCGGTGTCCTGGGCGGCGAGCTGCTCCTCCACGGCCCTCAGCAGCGCCTGACGGCCGACGAACGAGGTGTTACGCATGGGGACGTTCACCAGTAGGGCCGGCGTTGCGGTCGTGGTGCTCTGCATGAGCGGCTCTGCCTCCGAGGTCTCTTGTCGGTGCGCGCCGGCCGTCTCAGACGGCGCGGATTCTCCAGTCGGATCGGGAATTTCCGAATCCGGGTTGATGCCCGCTGGGCTGGATGGAGTCGTTTCGCCCGGGTTATTCACCTGTGGGGGTGGCTGGGCGGACGCGCTGTTCTCCACCTGTTCGGCCGCGGCGGGCGGGTTCCTGGACAGGTTCGGTTCGATGCGCCTGGCCCGGTCGGAGTAGGGGCCCGACAGGGCGCGCATCACGGCCAGTTCGCTGCGCGCCCAGCCGCGTTCGGCGAGGTCGGGCAGTCTGGTCCGCAGCGGGTCGTGCAGGGCGGCACGCAGGGCGATGCCTCGCTCCCCCGCGGCGGGCAGCTCACCCACCACACTGACCGTGCGGGCGAGTTGGCTGCGCGTGGTGGTCGCCAGCAGCGCCTCACGGACGCCCTCGGCGAACTCGGGGCGCCCCTCCCCTCCACCCTCCCAGTCGATCAGCCCGCCCATGAGGATCTCGGCGAGGTGATCGGGACCTGTCTCCGGCATGACGCGTCGCCGTAACTGCTCGACGAGGTCGAAGTCGAAAGGGACGGCGGCGAGTTGGGTGGCGAGACGGCGGGCGGAGGGAGTGGCCAGACTGAAGAAGCGCCGTACGGCGGCGGTGGCGGCGCGTGGGAGGCGCGGGGCGCGCAGACCCGGAGCGGGCGCGCCCTTGCTCAGGGCGCCTGCCAGCACCACGGGCAGCGAACGCCGCACCCCGCGCCCACCGGTGACCAGATCGGACCAGGCGGCGAGGGATGCGGGTTTCAGGGAGAGCACCGGGACGGCGACGGAGCCGTCGCCCGTTTCGGGCAGAGGCCGCATCGGATCGGGGCCACCGGGCGGCGCCCAGTGCCCGAGGCTGCCGTTGGGGGCTCCGAACCCGCCGGCCTCCAGGACGGCCGGGTACGGATAGAGCGAGGAGCGGTGGCGCAGGTGCGGCGGCAGCAGGTGGACGAGGGCGGTGGGGCCGGCGTGGGCGAGCCGGCCGAGGAGTTCGTCGGCGGCGGTGGCGGCCCAGCCGTGGGCGAGTCCGTCGGTGACGACGAGGAAGATCCGGCTGCCCCGGCCGTCCAGCAGTTCCGCGGGGTCGGCGACGGCCCGTCCCGTGGACCAGCGCAGGGCGGCGGTGCCGGTGCGCGGGACGGTGACGCGGAGCGAGCGCACACTGCAAAAGGCCCCGCTGTGCTCGGCGGCGCGGGCCAGGCGTGCGGCGCTCTCCTCCCAGATCCGCATCGTGGGCGCGTCGTCGAGCAGCAGCACCAGGTCGAAGGCGGAGACCCGGGCGGGCCGCAGAAACGGCATCCACAGCCCGTCGGCGAGGCCCTGCTCGGCGGTGGTCTCCTCGTCCAGTTCCAGGCTGTCGCGGGACGGGATGCGGCGGGCCAGATGGTGCAGGGCGCGTGCGAGCAGGGCCGTGAAGCGGCCGGGCCCGGAGAGGTCGGGTTCGGCCCGGGGCAGCAGCGGCGACCCGAGGTGCAGGGTGGAGCGGCCTTCGGGGTGAAGCAAGAAACGATCGGCGGCACGGAATCCGGTTCGGTCACCGGAGGGGATCGACTCGGCGGGGGCGCGGTCGGCGGGCGTCGCCTCGGGAGAAGCATTCTCCTCGCCGGCCGCCCTCGGACCGTCGAGCGCGTCGTCGGACACCGGTGATCGGGACTGCTGTTCGACCTCGATGTCCTCCGGGCCCACGGAGGCCTCGGCGTCCTGCGGGCCCGCGGCCTCCACGGCCGGTCCCGACGCCTCCTGAGCGGCGTCGCCGGGGCCGGCGTACCGGCTCCGGTGGGCGGCGAGCCACACCGCGTCGGCGAACTCCTGCCAGCGCGGTACGAAGTGATCGGGAGCGGCCGGGACCCGGTCTTCGCGCTCGTTCGCGCGCGCGAGGGGGTCGGGGTACACCGAAGGAGGCGGCGACGATCCCGATACGGGATCCCCGTCGCCCAGTCCGGATGCGCGCTCCCGGGTCATCAGCGGCCCTTCGCGAGGTCGCGGAGCAGCAATTCGACGAGCTTACGCCCGTCACCGTCAGCCTGGAAACCACCCGCAGTAGTCATCTGGACAGCGTTGAGCAACTGGTCGAGGGAGTGGACACCGCCCGCCTGGACCCGCTGAACGAACAGGTCGACGAGGTCTTCGGTGCCTCGCGGCCGCTGGCCCAAGTGCCCTTCCACCATGGCCAGTAGTTGCTCCCGGGTGGGGGTGTGCATCTCCATCGGCAGACAGCGGCGACGGAAGGCGGCGGGGAATTCGCGCTCCCCGTTGCTGGTGATCACCACGACCGGGAACTCCCGGCACTCGACGCGCCCGCTGCGCACCACGGCCCGGCCTCCCGGGTCGCTGGTGTGCACGCTCGCCGCGTCCGCGGCGTCACGCACCAGCTCCGGAACCTCATAACTTCCATTCTCAAGAACGTGCAACAGGTCGTTCGGCAGGTCGATGTCGCTCTTGTCGAGCTCGTCGACGAGCAGCACCCGGGGCCGTTCGTAGGGCAGCAGGGCGGTACCCAGCGGTCCCAGTGTAATGAACTCGCCGATATCCGGCGCAAGTTGACGATCATTTGACGCGGTCGCGGGGTTGACGGCCTGTTCGCCCTCTTCGAACACCGGCTCCGCCCGTGCCGCGTCACGCAACCCCGCCTGCCAGGCGGCGATGGCCTGGGCCCTGCCCATGGCGTCGTGGACGTACAAGCCGTCGCGCAGGCTGGTACGACTCACGACGTTCCATTCGAGTACCCGGCCGAGCCCCAGCTCACGCGACATCAGGTACGCGAGCGTCGACTTGCCGACGCCGGGAGGGCCGGTGACCAGCAGCGGGCGGCGCAGCAGCAGGGCGGCGTTGACCGTCTCGATCTGCTCATCGTCGAGCTGGGGTGTGAGGCCGCCGGGCCCGAGGCGGCGCAGCGCGGCCTCGGCGTCGTCCGGGGGCGGGGCCTCGACGGGGCCTCCGCGGAACCTCCGCCAGGGCGGCGGGTCCGGCAGCACGGGTGGGACGTCCTGCGGGCGTCCGGTGGCGTGGAAGACGCGCCAGTCGTCCGCGGCCGTCCGTTCCTGTGCGCTCATGCCGAAGCCTCCTAGCTCAGCTGGCGAGATCATCTGGGTCGGTGATGTGCATGTCGACGACTCGAGTGGGGTCATCCCACATGAATCCGACATTTCGGGCAAGGTACTGGACCGCGTCCTCCGTGCCGCTCTCGGCGTTCAGACGCATGCGGTGAATGACGGAAGGAAGCTGCACGGGCATGGCGACGGCCGCGAAGACCGCGGTCACCACTTCGCGCCTCTCCTCTATGAACACACCTCTGCGGTCCCAGACCGCCAGTCCGATCCCCTCCGCGATCGCCGCTTTGAGCGCCTCCAGGGCCGGCACCCCGGTCGGCGCGTCCATGAGCACTGCCGTACTCCGTGATTCCCCGGCGAGCGCGATCTGCCACGCGCGCTGCCGCCGGGCGTCCGCCTCTCTCCAGGCGTGCACCGTGATCCCATGCTGCTTGAGAGCCGCCCAACGCCGCTGCCACTGCTGCCGGACCACGGCGTTGTCCGTACGCATGCGTTCAAGGCTGCGTAGATGCACCCCGTATCGCAGACCGAGCGGAGTGGGCTCACCGTCGCCGATGGCGAACGTCAACCCCGCCACATCGTGGTTCAGCAGATCGTATGGAAGTACGAACTCTATGTACGCAGGCGGTTCCTGAAGTCCGCTCGAGTCCGGTTCGCGGGGCACCAGCCAGAGTTGGGTGCCGCGCCGGAGCGCCATGTCCACGGCTCGGCCGAGATCGTCGAGGGGGATCGTGTCCGGCTCGCCGGGGCGTGGGTCCCAGCGGCCCGGGGTCGCGTTCGTCCAGGTCCGCACGGCCACGTCCGTGCTGCCGTCCCGGGCCGGTTCGACGGCGACGACGAGGGTGCGGGGGATGTCGGGCGACCACACCACCCCGGCGCGTCTCTCCCGGCGCTTCGCCAACTGCGCGGTCAGTCCCGCGCGTACGGCCCAGTCGTCCGCCCACGCGGTCAGCGCGAGGCGGTGTTCGACGGTCCGGGCGAGACGTGCCGCGTGGTCGAGGAGGAGGACGACCGGCGGCAGGCCGTCCTCCTGCGCGTTCCATTCGAGAAGGTGCGAGAAGAGCTGCTCGGGGGTGAGCCCGTCGGGTAGGTCGAGACCGACGAGTTCCTCCGCCAGCCCGTCCCGTAAGCGTGCGGCGGGCAGGTCTCCGCGGCTGAGCGCGACGCGGGCGCTCTTCTCGTCCTCCTTGGTCAGCGGTCCGGCCAGGGCGGGGGCAGGGGCGATCAGCCGCGCGAGTTCGTCCCCGGCCGGGGCGCCTTCGAGGATGCGGACCACCCCGACGAGTACGTGTTCCCCGCCCGCCACGCTCAGCGCGGCGGTCACCAGACTCACCACGTCCTCTCGGAGCCTCACGCCGCGTATGTCCACCGGCCTGCGGAGCTGGCCTGCCAGCAGCCCGGCGAACTGCACCCGGCTCGGCGCGTCCTCGACGCAGCCCAGCTCGCAGAGGAGGTCGGTGAGCTGAAACAGCAGCTCGAAGTCCGGCTGCCGTCCGGATTCGCCGCCGGACTCGCCGAACACCGCACCTGTCTGCACCGACTTTCCCCCTGAGTCGGTTCACCTGCCTGACCGACCAGCGAAGTTAGCACGGCAACCAGCGGTTAACCAGGGACGAATGGGACCCGAAGGACGACGTCCGGCCAGGATCGCCCCAGGGGGGACAAGCCTGGCCGGAACTGAGCGGCATCCGGCTCACAGCCTCGGGTCGACCGGCTCCGACTCCAGTGCCAGCACCCCGAACACCGCCTCGTGCACCCGCCACAGCGGCTCGCCCCCGGCCAGCCGGTCCAGGGCCTCCAGACCGAGCGCGTACTCGCGGATCGCCAGGGACCGCTTGTGGTTGAGGAACCGCGAGCGCAGGCGGGCCAGGTTCTCCGGGCGGGTGTACTCGGGGCCGTAGATGATCCGCAGGTACTCGCGGCCGCGGCACTTGATGCCCGGCTGCACCAGGCGGCCCTGCGCGTCGCGGACGAGTGCGCCGACCGGCTTGACGACCATGCCCTCGCCGCCGCGGCCGGTCATCTCCAGCCACCAGTCGACACCGGCCTGGACGGACTCGGGGTCGCCCGTGTCGACGTACAGCCGCCGGGTGGTCTGGAGCAGGCCGCTGCCGTCGTGCTCGACGAGCCGGTCGAGCAGGGCGAGCTGCTCGTCGTGCGGCAGTCCGGCGAGGCTGCGGCCCTGGACCGCGAGGATCTGGAACGGTGCCAGGCGGACGCCGTCCAGGCCGTCCGTGGTCCAGCAGTAGCGGCGGTACGCCTCGGTGAACGCTGCGGCGTCGGCGGACCGTTCGCGGGTGCGGGACAGCAGTCCGGTCACGTCGACGCCCCGTGCCGCCGCGCCCTGCAGCGCGGCCAGCGCGCCCGGGAACACCGCGCCGGACGCGGCACCCACGGCGGCGTACTGCGACCGCAGCAGCCCGGACGCCTTCAGCGACCAGGGCATCAGCTCGGCGTCGAGCAGCAGCCAGTCCGTCTCCAGGTGGTCCCACAGGCCGGCCTCGCCGGTCGCCGTGCGCAGCCGGTCGAGGATCTCCTCGGTGAGTGAGGCGTCGTCCAGGAACGGGCGGCCGGTGCGGGTGTAGAGGGAGCCGGTCGGCCCGTCCACCCCGAAGCGCTTGCGGGCCGCCTCCGCGTCCCGGCACACCAGGGCCACCGCCCGCGAGCCCATGTGCTTCTCCTCGCACACGACCCGCGCGACACCGTCCTGCGCGTACTGCGCGAAGGCCTCGGCCGGGTGCTCCAGGTAGCCGTCGACACGCGAGGTCGCGGTCGGGGCCATCGTCGGCGGGAGGTACGGCAGCAGCCGCGGGTCCACCGCGAAACGGCTCATGACCTCCAGGGCCGCCGCCGCGTTCTCCTCGCGGATCGAGACGCGGCCCTGGTGGCGGGTCTCCACGACCCGGCGGCCGTGCACGTCCGCCAGGTCCAGCGGGCGGCCGTCCTGCCCGCCGGGGGCCTCGGTGCGCAGCGGCCTGGCCGGCTCGTACCAGACCCGCTCGGCCGGTACGTCGACCAGCTCGCGCTCCGGCCAGCGCAGCGCGGTGAGCTTGCCGCCGAAGACGGCGCCGGTGTCCAGGCAGATGGTGTTGTTCAACCATGTCGCCTCCGGAACCGGTGTGTGCCCGTAGACGACAGCCGCCCGGCCCCGGTAGTCCTCCGCCCACGGGTAGCGCACCGGCAGGCCGAACTCGTCGGTCTCCCCGGTGGTGTCGCCGTACAGGGCGTGGCTGCGGACCCGGCCGGAGGTACGGCCGTGGTACCTCTCGGGCAGCCCGGCGTGGCAGACGACCAGCCGGCCGCCGTCGAGGACGTAGTGGCTGACCAGGCCGTCGATGAACTCCCGTACCTCGGCGGCGAACTCCTCGCTCTCGCCCGCCATCTGCTCGATGGTCTCGGCGAGGCCGTGGGTGGGCTGGACCTTGCGGCCGCGCAGGTACCGGCCGTACTTGTTCTCGTGGTTGCCGGGCACGCACAGGGCGTTGCCGGACTTCACCATCGTCATCACGCGGCGCAGTACGCCCGGGCTGTCGGGGCCGCGGTCGACCAGGTCGCCGACGAAGACGGCGGTCCGGCCCTCGGGGTGGACCCCGTCGGTGTAGCCCAGCTTGCCGAGCAGGGAATCCAGTTCGGCGGAGCAGCCGTGGATGTCGCCGATGATGTCGAAGGGGCCGGTGAGGTGGGTCAGGTCGTTGAAGCGCTTCTCGGTGACGACGGTGACGTGCTCGACGTCCTCCGCGCCGCGCAGGACGTGCACCTTGCGGAAGCCCTCGCGCTCCAGGTGCCTGAGGGAGCGGCGGAGTTCGCGGGTGTGGCGCTGGATGACCCGGCGGGGCATGTCCGCGCGGTCGGTGCGGGCCGCGTTGCGCTCGGCGCACACGTTCTCGGGCACGTCGAGCACGATGGCTATCGGCAGGACGTCGTACTGCCTGGCCAGCTCGACCAGCTGACGGCGGGCCTCGGGCTGCACGCTGGTCGCGTCCACGACGGTGCGGCGGCCCGCGGCGAGGCGCTTGCCCGCGATGTAGTGCAGGACGTCGAAGGCGTCTTTGGTGGCGCTCTGGTCGTTCTCGTCGTCCGAGACGAGTCCGCGGCAGAAGTCGGACGAGATGATCTCGGTCGGCTTGAAGTGCCTGCGGGCGAACGTGGACTTGCCCGAGCCCGAGGCTCCGACGAGGACCACCAGGGAGAGGTCGGTGACGGGCAGGACGCGCCCCTTGCGTACGTCGGTCATGCCGCCTTCGCCTCCTTCGGGGTGGTCAGTGTGAACACGGCCATCTGGGTGGGCGGTCCCACCTCCGGGTCGTCCGGGCCGACGGGTACGAACTCGGCCGCGTAGCCGTGCCGTTCGGCCACCGCCTCCGCCCAGGCGCGGAACTGCGCGCGGGTCCACTCGAAGCGGTGGTCGCCGTGCCGGACGTGGCCGGCCGGGAGGCTCTCCCAGCGCACGTTGTACTCGACGTTCGGGGTCGTCACGAGGACCGTCCTGGGCCGTGCGGCGCCGAACACGGTGTACTCCAGGGCGGGCAGCCGGGGCAGGTCGAGGTGCTCGATCACCTCGCTGAGCACGGCGGCGTCGTATCCCTTGAGCCGCTGGTCGGTGTAGGCGAGCGAGCCCTGGAGGAGCTTGACGCGCGCGGCCTGCCGCTCCCCCATGCGGTCCAGCTTCAGCCGGCGGGAGGCGATGGTGAGCGCGCGCATCGACACGTCAAGACCCACGATCTCCGTGAACGCCGGGTCCTTGAGCAGTGTCTGCACCAACTGGCCCTGCCCGCAGCCGAGATCGAGCACCCGGGCAGCCCCGGAGGCCTTGAGCGCGGTGGTGATCGCCTCCCGGCGCTGCACGGCCAGCGGGGTCGGCCGCTCCTCGGTCTCGGTCTCCGCCCCGACCGCGTTGTCGATCTCCTCGACCTCGCTGTCGTCCGCCTCCGCCAGCCGCACCAGCTCCAGCCGCTCCGTCGCCTGCCGGGTCAGCGACCAGCGGCGCGAGAGGTAGCGGCTGGTGATCAGCTGCTGCTCCGGGTGGCCGGGCAGCCAGCCCTCACCGGCGCGCAGCAGCTTGTCGACCTCGTCGGGGGAGACCCAGTAGTGCTTGGCGTCGTCCAGGACCGGGAGCAGGACGTAGAGGTGGCGCAGGGCCTCGGCGAGGGTGCGGTCCGCGGACTCCAGTTCGAGCCGGACGTAGCGCGAGTCGCCCCACTGCGGGAACTCGGTGTCCAGCGGCACGGGCTCGGCCGTGACCGTCCAGCCCAGCGGCTCGAAGAGCTTTCGCACGAGGTCGGGGCCGCCACGGGCGGGCAGCGCGGGCACCTCGATGCGCAACGGCCGGGCTGCGGCGGGCAGTTCGGGCCGGGCGTTGCAGACGCCCTTCATCGCGCTGGAGAACACACCGCTCAGCGCCACGGCGAGGAGGGAGGAGGCGGCGTACGGGCGGTCGTTGACGTACTGTGCGAGTGCCGCGTCCGGGGCGCCGCCCCGGCCCTTGCCCTTGCCGCGCCGGACCAGGGCCACCGCGTCGACCTCCAGCAGCAGCGCCGCCGTGCAGCGCTCGGCGTCCGCCTCGGGGTAGAGGACGTGGGCCGTGCCGTAGGACGTGGAGAACGCCTGCGCCTTCTCGGGGTGCTTGTGCAGCAGGAAGCCGAGGTCGGTGGCGGGGCGCTGAGGGGTGCCGGTGGTCGTGATGGTCAGAAACACGGTGGGTCGACCTTTGATCAGTGGTCTGAACTGCGGATACGCCCCACCGTACAGAGCCCGCACCGGCGGCACCCTGGAATTTTCGCTAGCCTCACGATCGACCGGGCGTTCGAGGGGGATTCAGGAAGAGCGCCCACGCACGCAAGGATGCGGAGGCCTCACGTGACAGACGCCGGGACCAGCGCGGGACAGATCGACACCGGCAAACCCCACTCGGCACGCATGTACGACTACTACCTCGGCGGGAAGGACAACTACCCGGTCGACGCGGAAGCGGCCGAGCAGGTGATATCCCTCTTCCCCGCCGCCAGGGAAATGGCGCGGACAAACCGCCTGTTCATGCACCGTGCCTCCCGGCTGCTGGCCGAGCGGGGTGTCCGGCAGTTCCTCGACATCGGAACCGGCATTCCGACCGAGCCGAACCTCCACCAGATCGTCCAGGGAGTCCTCCCGCAGGCCCGGGTGGTGTACACGGACAACGATCCGATCGTCCTCCGGCACGCCCAGGCGCTGCTGCACAGCGCGTCGGAAGGCAAGACCGCCTACGTCCACGGCGACGTGCGGGAACCGGGGAAGATCATCGCGGCGGCACGGGAGACGCTCGACTTCACCCAGCCCATCGCGCTGTCCCTCGTGGCCCTGCTGCACCTGGTGGACGACGAGGACGAGCCCGGCCCGATCGTCCGCGAGCTGCTCGAACCCCTGCCGTCCGGAAGCTACTTGACGCTTTCCCACGCGACGGGCGACTTCGACCCGGAGACCTGGGAGCGGGTCGTCGAGGTGTACCGCAAGGGCGGGACGGCGGCGCAGGTGCGCAGCCGCGACGAGTTCTCGGCGTTCTTCACGGGCCTTGAGCTGGTGGAGCCGGGGGTGGTGCTGGCCGCTCGGTGGCATCCCGAGCTCGGTGAACAGGGCGGGGGCGACGACGGGGGCGAAGAGATGCCCCTCTACGTGGGGGTCGGCCGCAAGCCGTGACGGACGGCGGGGGCCCGTGACGGACGACTGTCCGGCGGATCGCGCTCCGCACCCGATCCACCGGGCAGCCGTCCTTGCCGTACCGGCTTTACGACAGCTGGGACTGCACCTGCGAGGAGATCAGCTCCAGGTGGTCGAGGTCGTCCAGGTCGAGGATCTGGAGGTAGACGCGGCTCGCGCCGACCTCGGCGTAGCGGCCGATCTTGTCGACGACCTCGGCCGGGGAGCCCGCCAGGCCGTTGAGCTTCAGTTCGTCGGGCTGGCGGCCGATCGCGGCGGCCCTGCGGGCGACTTCCTGGTCGTCCCGGCCGACGCAGACGATGAGGGCGTTGGAGTAGGTCAGGTCGTCACCGCTGCGGCCGGCCTCCTCGGCGGCGGCGCGGACCCGGCCGAACTGGCGCTCGCTGTCCTCGATCGAGGCGAAGGGGATGTTGAACTCGTCGGCGTACTTCGCGGCCAGCCGCGGCGTGCGGGTGGCGCCGTGGCCGCCGATGAGCACGGGGATCTTCTGCTGCGCGGGCTTGGGCAGCGCGGGAGAGTCCGTGAGGTCGTAGTAGGTGCCGTGGAAGTCGAAGGTCTTGCCGAGATCCGTCGACCACAGGCCGGTGACGATCTCCAGCTGTTCCTCGAGGCGGGCGAACTTCTCCTTGGGGAAGGGGATGCCGTAGGCCTTGTGCTCCTCCTCGAACCAGCCGGTGCCGAGGCCGAGCTCGACCCGGCCGCCGGACATCTGGTCGACCTGCGCGACCTGGATGGCGAGCACGCCGGGGAGCCGGAAGGTGCCGGCGGTCATCAGGGTGCCGAGCCGGATGCGCTTGGTCTCGCGGGCGAGTCCGGCCAGCGTGATCCAGGCGTCGGTGGGGCCGGGCAGGCCGTCCACGGAGCCCATGCGGAGGTAGTGGTCGGAACGGAAAAATGCGTCGAAGCCGAGCTCTTCCGTGGCCTTGGCCACGGCGAGCAGAGTGTCGTAGGTGGCCCCCTGCTGGGGCTCGGTGAAGATGCGAAGATCCATGTTTCCATCCTGCACGCCGGGGTGCGGGACGACGAGATCGGACCCCCGTCCCACCCGGTCCCCGGTCGGGTGAAATTACGTCCATACCGCGACTCCCGCGTGACCGGGCCAGTGACCGGCCCCGTTGATGATCGTTGGCTCGGGCGGAGCCGGAGCCCCCGGCTTCCGCACCGGCCGGTGAGCGCCGGGGCGTCACCCGCGTCGGCCTCCCCGGGGGCCATGGGCCGAGGAGGCCGTCATGTCCGAAGAGACCGTGCCGCAGCAGGGCGGGACCGGGCAGCCGAAAGGGCTGTTGCAGCAGATGGAGGAGCTGATGGCGGCGTTGAACGCGGACCTGTCGGCACTGGACGCGGATCTTCAGGCGCCGGGGGACGCCGACCGGAGGCCGAGCGAGGAGGAGCAGGTCGGCTGAGGTCCGCTCCGGGGGCGGGCCCGGGCGGCCTTCGGCAGCCGCTACCCCGCCTCCCTCTCCGGTAACGCCTGTTCCCGGTCCGCGAGTCTGCGGAGCATTTCCAGGACGCGGTCGCGGGACTCGTCCGCCGCGTCGATGGCCTCCATGCACTGCCAGTACGTGCCCTCGTCGTCCGCGGCGCAGGCGAGGCCCACGAGCGCTATGCCGACCTCTCCGAGGAGGCCGCCGAGGTACATCAGGGTGTGGCGGGCGTCGCCCAGCTCGGTGAGCTGGCCCGCCCGCAGCTCACCGGGGGCCAGTTCGGGCGGGTCGAGGACACCGCAGCCGCGGCCCGCGAGCTCCGTCAACCCCAGTGCCTCGCCGCGCAGTTCGGGCGGGCCCGCGACCGCGAGACGACTTCCTATCGCCTGCGCGAGGGCCTGCGCCTGCCACACTTCGGCCAGGATCCCCGGCACGTCGCCGCCCGCGGCCAGGGACCGCCTGCTCGTCACGATGAGCCGCACAGCGTCCATGCGCTGCCCCCGTCCTGTCCCGACGCGCTCCGCGCGTCCGTCCGCCCGAACTCCCTTGTTCACTACCCAGAGTGAAGGGGTGTGAGACGAAAAGCCAGAGGAAGACGGAAATCTGCGGACAACAATTCGGATTCGGGCCGCGTTTTGGTTACGCAGAGTACATGTGGACTTCGCGACTCCCTGAAGTCGGCTGCGCGGCTCCTAGATCGGGAACCTCCGCTCGTTCCGGTCGATCTTCGCGTCCAGCGCCGTCAGCGGGTCGATGCCGAGCACCTCGCACAGCTGGAGCAGATACGCGAGCACGTCGGCGACCTCGTCGGTGACCCGGTGCGCGGTGTCCGGATCGGTCATGACGCGGGCCGACTCCTCGGGCGTCAACCACTGGAAGATCTCGACCAGTTCGGACGCCTCCACGCTGAGCGCGGCGGCCAGGTTCTTGGGGGTGTGGTACGGCTGCCAGTTGCGCGCGGCCGCGAACTCGGCCAGCCGGCGTTGCAGTTTCGCCACGTCGAGAGGTTCTGTCACGGCTTCAGGTGTACCACCCCGACCCCGTCGGTCCCGGCGGCCCACGACGCGTCACTCACCGCGCCGACCAGCCGGATGTGGCCGCGCTCGCACATCCGGGCCGCGAGCCGCAGCAGTTCGCCCCGCTGGCCGGGGTCGAGTCCCCGATCGAGGCCGTCGGCGAGCACGGTGAGGGTCTGCAGGGCGGCGGGCACCTCGCCGGCCGGGTCGACCTCCAGCACGCCGGGTCCGGTGAGCAGGACCAGTGCGAGCGCGACGTACCTCAACTCCCCGTCGCCCAGCCGGCCGAGCTCCGTTCGGATGCCGTCGCCCCGGTCGAGCACCGCCCGCACCGTCCCGTCGGCCGACGGCTCGGCCAGCACGTCCGCCACCGGCCCGGCGCAGCCGGCGCGCACCGCCGCGACGAACTGCGTGTGCCGCCGTGCGCACTCGGCGCGGGTGCGCCACAGGACGTCGGCGAGGTTGCCGCAGCCGCCGAGCAGCCGCCCGGAGCCGGCCGGTACGGGGCCGCGCATCCGGCCGGGGTCGGGGTCGCAGGTGAAGACGGAGCGCAGGGCGACGACCATCTGCTCGGCGGCGGCCAGCACCCTGCGCTGCCCGGGCGTCGTGCCGGCCACGCGCAGCGGCAGCAGGGCGGTGCCGAGCCGGTCGTCCGGCAGCGGGCCATGGGTCACCGGTGTCGGCCCGGCCGTGTGCCAGGCGGCCTGCACGGCGCGCTTGCCGGGGTCGCGCAGGGCGGTCTCCAGCAGAACCAGTCCGCCGGCCGTCAACCGCTCGCCCACGACGCGCAGGTGCGGCTCGGCCTGCACGGCGACATCGAGCCGGACCGGGCCGACGGGCCCGTCTGCCGTGCAGCCGATACGGAAGCCTCGGCGGCGCTGCGCGTCGGGCCGGGCCCGCTCCGGGACACAGGCGACGGGGTCGGGGAACGCCTCGCCGAGCGCGGCGCCCGCACCGAGCCGGGCGAGCGCCTCGTAGGCCCGCAGCGCGCTGGACTTGCCGCAGCCGCTGGGACCGGCGAGGAGGGTGAGCGGTCCGAGCGGGAGTGCGGCGCGGCGGTGGCCGGTGAAGGCGGACAGCCGCAGCTCGGTGATGCGCGGCCGCTCGGGGTGCGCGGCGCCGCCCGCCGGAGGGCCGGGCGGCACGAGGGGGGTCGGAGCGGGGGGCTGGGTCATATCCGGACCGTAGGACTCCGCCCACAGGGCGAACCGTTCCGTCTCCAGGGGCTTCCTACGAACGGGCGACCCGGCCCGCAGCGCACGTCACGTCACACCCCGGGAATCCCGACCCCCTCCATCAGCCCCGTCACCTCGGTCCCCGCCGGCGTCAGCAGGAACACGTTGCGGTCGACGCGGTGCATCCCGCTGGCCAGGCCGAAGACGACGCCCGTGCTGAAGTCGAGGACGCGCTTGGCGACCTCCGTCTCCGCGCTGGTCAGGTCGAGCAGCACCGGCACGCCCGCCATCAGGGTTTCGGCGACGTCACGCGCGTCGGCGAAGACGTTCACACGCAGCACGACGAAGCGGCGTCGCGCCTCCGTCTCGGCCTCGGGTATGGACCGGTGGTCGACGGAGGACGGCCAGGCGTCCCGGCCCCGCAGCGGCACGACCTGGGCGAGCCCCTCCCACTGTTCGTCGGTGACATCGTGGCTGTTCACCGGCATGCTCCGTCCTGGCTCCCGCTGGCTGTCTGCATCGGCCAATTCTTGCGCACGGTCACCCGTTCGGCCCAACAGCGACACGCTCCGCCACCTCTTTGCACCTCACAACGGCCGGAACGCGGCTGTGTGACGGGCGTAACTCCTGATGATCAAGCAATGTGACACCTGCGTAACGGGACATTCGTACCGTCGACGGCATGACCTCGACCACCCGGCCACAGCAGGAGACGCAAGCGGTGCGCACCGTCTGCTCGTACTGCGGGGTGGGCTGCGGCCTCGTGCTCGATGTGACCATGGGGCCGGACGGGCGGCGCACGGTCCTCAAAGCCTCCGGCGACAAGGCGCACCCGGCGAACGCGGGCCGGCTGTGCACCAAGGGCGCCACCACGGCCGACATGCTCGCCGCGCCCGGGCGGCTGACCACCGCGCTGGTCCGCGACGACCGGGGCGAGGAGCCGGTGCCCTCGCCCGTCGCCGACGCGATCGCCGAGACCGCCGCGCGGCTACGGGCGATCGTCGACGCGCACGGGCCGGACGCGGTCGCCTTCTACGTGTCCGGTCAGATGAGCCTGGAGGCGCAGTACCTCGCGAACAAGCTGGCCAAGGGGTTCGTGCGGACCAACGCGATCGAGTCGAACTCGCGGCTGTGCATGGCGAGCGCGGGCACCGGCTACAAGCTGTCGCTGGGCGCGGACGGGCCGCCCGGCTCGTACGAGGACTTCGATCAGGCGGACGTCTTTCTCGTCATCGGCTCGAACATGGCCGACTGCCATCCGATCCTCTTCCTGCGGATGATGGAGCGGGTCAAGGCCGGCGCCAAGCTGATCGTCGTCGATCCGCGGCGGACCGCCACCGCCGCCAAGGCCGATCTGTTCCTCCAGGTCAGGCCGGGAACCGACCTCGCGCTGCTGAACGGCCTGCTGCACCTGCTGCACGCGGACGGGCACACCGACCCGGAGTTCGTCGCGGCCCACACCGAGGGCTGGGAGGCCCTGCCCGGGTTCCTCGCCGACTACACCCCGGCGGCGGTCGCGCAGATCACCGGGCTCGCCGAGGACGACATCCGCCGGGCCGCCCGGCTGATCGGCGAGGCCGGCAGGCAGTGGATGAGCTGCTGGACGATGGGGCTGAACCAGTCCACGCACGGCACCTGGAACACCAACGCCCTGGTCAATCTGCATCTGGCGACAGGCGCGATCTGCCGTCCGGGCGCCGGGCCGTTCTCGCTCACCGGGCAGCCCAACGCCATGGGCGGGCGCGAGATGGGCTACATGGGCCCGGGGCTGCCGGGGCAGCGGTCGGTGCTCGTGGCCGAGGACCGGGCGTTCGTCGAGGACGTGTGGGAGCTGCCGCCCGGGACGCTGCGGGCCGACGGGGTCGGGCAGGGCACCGTCGAGATGTTCCGGAAGATGGCCGACGGGGAGATCAAGGCCTGCTGGATCATCTGCACCAACCCCGTCGCCTCGGTCGCCAACCGCCGTACGGTCATCGAGGGCCTGGAGGCCGCCGAGTTCGTCGTCACGCAGGACGTGTTCACCGACACCGAGACGAACGCGTACGCCGATGTCGTCCTGCCCGGCGCGATGTGGACCGAGGCGGAGGGCGTCTTCGTCAACAGCGAGCGCAACCTCACGCTGACCCGGGCCGCCGCGGATCCGCCCGGGGAGGCGATGGCCGACTGGCGGATCATCGCGGAGGTCGCGTGCGCGATGGGGTACGAGAAGGGATTCTCGTACGACAGCGCCGAGCAGGTCTTCGAGGAGATCCGGCGGTTCCACAACCCGAAGACGCAGTGGGACCTGCGCGGTGTCTCCTACGAGCGGCTGCGCCGGACGCCCGTGCAGTGGCCGGCCGCGCGGGAGGACGGGCCCGAACGCAATCCCGTCCGGTACGTGGGTGACGACGGGCTGCGGTTTCCGACGGCGAGCGGTCGTGCCGTCTTCTTCGCCCGGCCGCACCTGCCCGCCGCCGAGATGCCGGACGACGACTATCCGTTCGTGCTCAACACCGGGCGGGTGCAGCACCAGTGGCACACGCTCACCAAGACCGGGAAGGTCGCCAAGCTCAACAAGCTGAACGCCGGGCCCTTCGTGGAGCTCCATCCGCGGGACGCCGACGCGCTCGGGGTCGCGGAGGGCGATCTGGTCGAGGTGGCCTCGCGGCGCGGGCGGGCCGTGCTGCCGGCGGTGGTGACGGACCGGGTGCGGCCGGGCTGCTGCTTCGCCCCCTTCCACTGGAACGACCTGTTCGGCGAGTACCTGAGCATCAACGCGGTGACGAGCGACGCGGTGGATCCGCTGTCGTTCCAGCCGGAGTTCAAGGTGTGCGCGGTGTCGCTGACGAAGGTGGCGACGCCCGTGCGAGAGGCGTCCGTGCAAGAGGCGGCGAGCGCTGTGCGCGAGGAACCGGCCGGGGCTCTGATGCCGACGACCGTCACCCCCGGCGGGACCGACCCCTTCGGTCTCCAGCCCTCCCCTCCCCCCGTCCTGTCCGCCCAGGAACGCCAGTACCTCACCGGCTTCCTCGCCGGGCTCGGCTCGGGCGCCCCCGGCGTTCCGGTGCTCCCGCCCGACGCGCCCTTCACCCCCGAGCACGCCCTGTGGGTCAACGGGGTCCTCGC
The DNA here is from genome assembly GCF_044459945.1 of Streptomyces sp. NPDC050164. Classification (NCBI taxonomy): domain Bacteria; kingdom Bacillati; phylum Actinomycetota; class Actinomycetes; order Kitasatosporales; family Streptomycetaceae; genus Streptomyces; species Streptomyces sp. NPDC050164. The sequence continues at coordinate 95,728 of NZ_JBITJK010000011.1, read as the reverse complement.
CGGCATGTACTCGCGCTCGGCGCCACCGGCCGCCCCCGCGAGGGAGCCGTCCGGCCGTGAGGTCGTGGTGCTGTGGGCCTCGCAGACGGGGAACGCCGAGGAGTTCGCCACCGCCACGGCCGAGCGGCTGACCGCGACCGGGCACCGTGCGACCCTCGTCGGCATGGACGAGGCGGACGTCGCCGCGCTCGCCCGCACGGCGGACCTGCTCTTCATCACCAGCACCTTCGGGGACGGCGACGCGCCCGACAACGGCACCGGCTTCTGGGACTCGCTCTCCGGCGAACGGGCCCCGCGGCTGGACGGGGTGCGGTACGCCGTGCTGGCCTTCGGCGACTCCTCGTACGACGACTTCTGCGGGCACGGGCGGCGGCTGGACGCGCGGCTCGACGAGCTGGGCGGGGTGCGGCTGGCGCCGCGTACGGACTGCGAGCCGGACTACGAGCCCTCCGCCGGGCAGTGGCTCGACCAGGTGCTCTCGGCACTGGGCGGTGCGGCCACCGCCCCGGCCACCGCCCCGGCCTCGCGACCGGAACCGAAGCCGAAGCCCGCCGCCACGGTCGCCCGGCTCGTCGGCAACCGGCTGCTCAGCGGGCCGGGCGCGGGCAAGGAGGTCCGGCGGTTCACGTTCGACACGAGCGGGACGGACCTGGCGTACGAGGCCGGGGACGCGCTCGGCGTGCGGCCGGTCAACGCGCCGGCCCTCGTGGCGGAATGGCTGGCGGTGACCGGGCTGGACGCCGGGGCGGCCGTCGAGGTGGCCGGTGTCGGCGAGGTGCCGTTCGACGAGGCGCTGGCCCGGCACCTCGACATCACGAAGATCACCCCGGACCTGCTGCGGTTCGTCGCCGAACGGGCCCGGGACAAGCACGAGTTGCGCAGGCTGCTGCGGCCCGACAACAAGGACGGGCTGGCGCAGTGGTGCTGGGGGCGGCAGGCCGTGGACGTGGTCGCCGAGTACGCGGTCCGGGCCGGCGCCGAGGAGTGGGCCGGGGTGCTGCGGAAGCTCCAGCCGCGGCTGTACTCCATATCGTCCAGCCCGCTGGTCGATCCGCGACAGGTGTCCCTGACGGTGTCCGTGGTGCGGTACGAGAACCTGCACGGGCGTCAGCGCGGCGGGGTGTGCTCGCCGTTCCTCGCCGACGCCGGGGCGGACACCGAGGTGCCGGTGTTCGTGCAGCGCTCGCCGCACTTCCGGCCCCCGGCCGACGCGTCGACGCCGATGGTCATGGTCGGCCCCGGCACCGGCGTCGCGCCGTTCATCGGTTTCCTCCAGGAGCGGCGGGCCCTCGGGCACCGGGCCCCCAACTGGCTGTTCTTCGGCGAGCAGCACCGCGCGACGGACTTCTACTACGAGGACGAGCTGACGGCTCTGCTCGACGAGGGCACCCTCACCCGTCTGGACAGCGCCTTCTCCCGCGACCAGCGCAACAAGGTGTACGTGCAGGACCGGATGCGCGAGCACGGGCCGGAGCTGTGGCACTGGCTGCGCGACGGCGCCCGCTTCTACGTCTGCGGCGACGCCTCCCGCATGGCCAAGGACGTGGACCGCGCCCTGCGGGACGTCGCGGTGGCGCACGGCGGGCTGAGCGAGGCGGAGGCCGCCGCGTACGTGAAACAACTGGCGGCGGACAAGCGGTACGTGCGGGACGTGTACTGAACGCCGGGCCTTACTCGCCTCACACCGGACTCTTCACCTCCGACCAGCCCCCGCTCACCTGCGGCGATTAGCGTCCTGCGGCGTGTACTCGGCAGAAACCACGCTGGTGGTACCCGGCCCGCGCACCCAGTCGGCGGCGGCCGGACCGCCGTCCCCGGCCCAGTGGCACCGCGTCCTGACCCTGCTCGCCGACATCAGCCTGCTGATCGGTACCCGAGCGGTGTGGGCGACGGCGGCAAGTCACCGGCCGGCCGTGGCCGCGGTGATCTCGGCGTGCTACGCCTCGATCCTGGCGTGCGGGGTGCTGGCCCTGGTCGTCCGCCGGGAACGGTCGCTGGCCCGGGTGGACCTGTGCGTGCTGGTGACGGGCGTGACGCTCACCCTGTGCGCGTGGATCATGCTGCACCACGGCTCCGACGAGGCGCTGCTCACCACCCAGGCGGCACGGGAACTGGCTGCGGGACACCCGGTGTACGGGCAGCCGTGGCCCTGGCTCTTCGGCCACGGCGTGGCTCTCACCCCGACGGTGACCGGGGGCTACGACCTCACCTACGGCTATCCGCCGCTGGCCCCGCTGCTGACCGTGCCGCTGCTGTGGCTGGGCCACGGCGGTGCCCCGGCGACGGCGGTGAGCATCGGCGCCCTGGTCGCCGGCACGGTCGTGCTGTGGCGGAGGCTGCCGGCGCCGTGGCGGTCGGCGGCGACCATGGTGTGCCTGGGCTTCGGGATGCTGCCGTCGTACGGGCGGCTCGGCTACCCGGCGATCGTGGCCCTGGCCCTGCTGGTGCCGGTGGTGGTGCGCTGGCCGGGTACGGGTGCGGGCGGGCGGCTCGGGGCGGCGGGTCTGGCGCGGGCCGCGTGTCTGGGGGCGGCGTGCGCGGCACAGCAACTCCCCTGGTTCCTGGCGCCGTTCCTGCTGGCCGGGATCTACGCCGTGCGCCGCGGCGAGCTGGGCGGCCGGGCCGCGGCGGCGGTGGTGCTGCGGTTCGCCGGGGCCGCGGCGACCGTGTGGCTGCTGATCAACACCTACTTCGTCGTCAGCGAGCCGGGCCCCTGGCTGACGGGGATCGCCCTGCCGCTGACGCAGGGCGCGGTGCTGCACGGGCAGGGCGTGGTGGACATCTCGCTGTACCTGACCAACGGCAGCGACCGGCTCGACTGGTACTCCTGCGCGAGCCTGCTGCTGCTCGCCGGCCTGCTCGTGCTGTTCGTGCTGTTCGTAAGGCGACTGGGTCCGGCCGCGACCGTCCTGCCCTGGTGCGCCTTCTATCTGGCGACCCGCTCGCAGGACGGCTACTACCTGCTGATGACGCCGCTGTGGCTGGCGGCGGCCGTCACCGCTCCCGCGTCGGCGTTCGCCGGGGCGTGGCAGCCCCGGCGGCGGTTGCTGTCCGGGCCGCGGCGCCGCCCGGTCCGGATCGCCCTGACGGTGCTGCTGCTCCTGCCCGCGCTGGGCGGCGCCGCCGTGGCGGCGACGGGTACGCCGCCCCTGCGCATGCGGGTCGTCGCGGCCCGCCACCCCACCCCGGCGACCGTCTCCCGCCTCACCCTCCAGGTCACCAACACCGGCGACACGGCCCTCGCCCCGCACTTCACCCTGACCATGGGCCAGGGCATGGATCCGTACTGGCGGATCGTCCGGGGCCCTCGCACCCTGTCCGCGCACACCACCGCCCGCTATGAACTCCGGCCGCCCAAAGGCCGGTTCACCCTGCCCCGGCCGAGTGTCCGGATCCGTCTGCGCGCGTTCACGGCGTCGCCGCAGACCCTGTCGAGTGCGGATGTGCAGCAGGCGGTGCGCCGGGCGGGCTGACGGCGGCGTCAGCCCGTGGCCCGGGTGAAGCGGAGGGCCGCGGTGACCGTGGTCCGGCCGCGGATCATCCCCAGCTGGTTCCAGCCCATGCCGAACTGGTCCCGGTCCACGCTGAACTCCGTCTCCAGCGTGAGTCCCGTGGTGTCCCCGTCCTTCAGGCGGGCGGTGAGGGACAGCGGCCTGCTGACGCCGCGCACGGTGAGCTGACCGACGATGTGCACCTGGTCGCCGTCGCGGAGCTCGGCGCTGCGGGCCGCGAAGGTGACCTCGGGGTGGTGGTCGGCGTCGAAGAAGTCGGCGGACCTCAGGTGGGTGTCGCGCTTGGCGTTCTTGGTGTCGAGGGAGGCGACCTCGAAGGCCAGGGTGCCGACGGCGGACCCGTCGGGCCGGACCTCACCCGAGCCGCCGATCGCGCCGAAGGTGCCCTTCACGGTGACCAGGCCCCACATGGTCTTGTGCCGGATGCCGACGGTCGAGGCGGTCGCGTCGAGCTGCCACAGTCCGGTTTCCACGGCGACGGTCATGATCCTTCTCCACTCATGTCGTTCAAATTTGGATGACTGCACACTAGCGGCTCGTTCAAAATTGGACAACCTCCTGCTCCAAATTTGGACGACAGGTAGGCTGGGACCCATGGCCGACCACCAGGAGCACCCCGCCGACCTGCCTGAATGTCCGTCCGCCGAGGGCGGCGGGCTGCTGCCGGCCGAGCTGCGCGCCTGGATGCTGCTGCTCGCCGCGACGGGGGCGGTGGAGCAGCGGCTGCGCGCGGTCGTGAAGGAGAAGCTGGACGTCTCGCACGACGAGTTCCTGATCCTTTGCCTGCTCGCGGAGCAGCCCGAGGGCGGCCTGCGCATGACGCGCGTCGCGGAGCTCCTGGGCCGCCCGAAGACCCGCCTGACCTACCAGATCGCCTGCCTCCAGCACACCGGCCTCGTCACCCGCAGGTCGGTGTGCGGTGACAAGCGCGGCGTCGAGGTCACCCTCACCGACAAGGCCCGCCGCCTCCTGACCGAGGCCTCCGGCCCGCTCGCCGAGACGGTGACGCAGTCCCTGGCCCGCTTCATGGGCCCGGACCAGCGTGAGGCGCTGTGCGCGCTGGTGCCGGACCTCGCCGGGGAGTCCCGCACGGAGTGAGCCGGGCGGTTCACCGGGACGGGGCCGGGGGTACCCGGCGGCTGCTCGTCCCGACACCAGCAGGAGGCCTCCATGGGCGCGCTGGCGCGGCACCACCACCCCGATCGGCGTCTGCCGGAAGTTGGACGCGTCCGTCGAGTACGCGGCCCGGCTCCCCCCCGTCGAACCGCACCTCACCGTCGACCCGCTCGCGCAACGCCTCGGCGAGCGCCACCGCGTCGACGGGCGAGCCGCCCACCGGATGCCGTACGACGGGATCGCCCACACCGCGCCTGTGTCGAAGGCGGCCGTCGCCGTGGCCGGGGTGGCGGACCGGGAGGTGCCGCTGGTCCCCGGGCGGACGCTCCAGCAGTGGTTCGGGGGGCACGAGCCCCGCGGCGACGGGCGGCGCGGGACGGTCCTGCTGTGGCCCGACACCTTCACCAACCACTTCCACCCGCACATCGGCCGGGCCGCTGTCGCACTGCTGGAACACGCGGGCTGGCGGGTCGAGCTGCCCACCGAGGCGCTGTGCTGCGGGCTGACCTGGATCTCCACCGGCCAGCTCGGCATCGCCGAACGCGTCCTGACCCGGACCGTGCGCCGGCTCGCCGGGCACGTCCGGGCGGGTGGTCTCGTGGTCGCGCTGGAGCCGAGCTGCACGGCCGTGTTCCGCTCCGGCGCGGCCGAGATGTTCCCCGGCGACCGCGACGTGCGCCGGCTGCACGAGAAGACGGTGACCCTCGCCGAACTGCTCACCGAGCACTCCCCCGGCTACGAGCCCCCGCGGGTGCCCGAGCGGTCCGCGCGGGCCCTGGCGCAGGTGCACTGCCACCAGCACGCGGTGCTCGGCTGGGACGCCGACCGGGAGCTGCTGCGCCGGGCGGGGGTCGACGCGGAGCGGCTGGAGGCGGGCTGCTGCGGGCTGGCCGGGAACTTCGGCTTCGAGCGCGGGCATCTCGACGTCAGCGAGGCGTGCGCGGAGCGCGCGCTGCTGCCGCGGCTGCGCGCCGAGGACGAGGCGACCGTGGTCCTGGCCGACGGTTTCAGCTGCCGTACGCAGATCCACGAGCTCGACAGCGGCGGCCACGAGGGCGTGCACCTGGCGGAGCTGCTGGCCTCGGCCCTGCCCGGTGCTCCGGGCAGGGCGTACGGCGTCGCCCCGGGCGCCCGCCCCGCGCCCCCCGGCCCGGCGGGCCCGGGCTCTCGCGCTGGCCGGTGCCGGGCTGGCCGCCGCCGGTGCCGGCGCCGGTGCCGGGCTGGTCCGCGGGCTGCGACACTGAGCCGCCACGCCCCGAGCGACGGTCTCTACACCGTCGTAGAATCCGGGAACACGGGCGCAGCGACGAACGTTGACCCGGAGACACACCACGCATAAGGAGCCACTTGTTGTCCGCCAGACCGACGGACCCCGCGGGGCACAGTCCCCGACCATTCCGCCACGACATCAGTGATCGCGGCACACGGCGGGATGGTGTTCTATGAGTGCCGCGAACGCTCTCCTGGGCCTGCTCGCCGTGTTCGTGCTGACCGCCGGCACCGGCTACTTCGTCGCCCAGGAGTTCGCCTACGTCTCCGCGGACCGGCTCACCCTCGCGCGCGAGGCCGAGGCCGGGGACAAGAAGGCCGCCCGCGCCCTGCGGGTCCTGGAGCGGCTGTCGTTCATGCTGTCGGGCGCGCAGCTCGGCATCACCGTCACCGGCCTGGTCGTCGGCTTCATCGCCGAGCCGTCGGTGTCCGCGCTGCTCAGGCCCGCCCTGTCCGGGCTCGGCCTGCCCGGCGCGGCCGTGAGCGGCGTCTCCGTGACGCTGGCCTTCGTCCTGGCCACGGTCGTGCAGATGGTGCTGGGCGAGCTGGCCCCGAAGAACCTCGCGATCGCCGTGCCGGAACGGCTGGCGAAGGCGCTGGCCCCGTCGACGCTTGCGTATCTGAAGGTCGTGGGCCCTGTCGTACGCGTCTTCGACAGCGCCGCGAACAAGCTGCTGCGCAAGGCCGGCATCGAGCCGGTCGAGGAGCTGCATCACGGCGCCACGCTGGAGGAGCTGGGCCATCTGATCGGCGAGTCGCACGAGCAGGGCGCCCTGCCCAAGGACACCGCCGCGCTGCTGGACCACGCGCTGGAGTTCTCCGAGCGCACCCTCGACGAGGTGATGGTGCCGCGCGCCGACGCCGTCTTCGTCCGCAAGGACGCCGGCGCCGACGAGGCGGTCGGCCTGATCGCCGAGCACGGCCACTCCAACTACCCCGTGCTCGGCGACCACCCGGACGACATCGTGGGCGTGCTCGGCGTGCGCGAGCTGATGGCGCTGCCCGCCGCCCGCCTCGCCGGCGCCAGCTCCGGTGAGGTGGCCCGGCGGCCGCTGCTGCTGCCGGACACGCTCGCGCTGCCCGACGCGGTGACGCGGATGCGGGAGCAGGACGACGAGTTCGCGGTCGTCCTCGACGAGCACGGCGGCGTGGCGGGCATCGTCACGTACGAGGACATCGCCGAGGAACTGGTCGGCGACATCGCGGACGAGTCCGACAAGGTGACCGTGCTCGCCGTCGCGGACGGCGACGGCTGGCTGGTGGACGCCGGCCGCCGGCTGGACGAGGTGGCCGACGCCACCGGTGTCCGGCTGCCGGAGGACGACGACTACGACACCGTGGCCGGTCTGGTCGTGGACCGGCTCGGCCGCTTCCCGACGGTCGGCGACCGGGTCACGGTCGAGCTGCCCGAAGGCGGCCGCGCCGTGATCGACGTCCGCACGCTGGACCGGCATGTGGCCGACCGCGTCCGGATCAGTCCGTTCGTGGACGCCGAGGAAGCCGAGGAGATGGCGTGAGTTTCCCGATGGCGGTCTTCGTGACCGTGCTGCTGCTGATCGGCAGCGGCTTCTTCGTGGCGGCCGAGTTCGCGCTGGTCGCCGCCAAACGGCACCGCATGGAGAAGGCGGCGGCCGAGGGGCGGCGCGGAGCCGGGGCGGCGCTGGCCGGTATGCGCGAGCTGTCGCTGATGCTGGCCGGTGCCCAGCTGGGCATCACCGTGTGCACGCTGGGCCTGGGCTCGGTGTCGAAGCCGGCGATCTCGCACGAACTCGACCCGCTGCTGCACAAGCTGGGCCTGCCCGGTGCCGTGAGCTACGGCGTGGCGTTCGCCGTGGCGATGGCCGTGGTGGTGTTCCTGCACATGGTGGTCGGCGAGATGGCCCCCAAGTCGTGGGCGATCGCACACCCCGAGCGATCGGCGATGCTGCTCTCCCCGCCGTTCCGGGCCGTGGTGCGAACCGTACGGCCGCTGATCCGGCTGCTCAACGCGGTGAGCAACGCGCTGGTACGGCTGTGCCGGGTGGCCCCGCGCGACCAGCTGGCCTCGGTGCACAACCGGGAGCAGCTGACGCACCTGGTGGCCGAGTCCGAGCGGCTGGGCCTGATCAGCGCGACCGACTCGGAGCTGCTGACCCGCTCGCTGACCGAGCCGGAGACGCCGGTCGCGGCGCTGCGGATCCCGGCCGCGGAGCTCACCTGGGTCGAGGGCGGCACGGACGTCGAGGCGCTGCTGCGGCTGGCCACCGGCCTCGACCGCACGCGGCTGCTCGTCCGGGAGAACGGCACCGTCCTCGGCTCGGTCCACGCCCGTGACGCCCTGGTCGCCCGGGCCCGGGGGCGTGCCACGACCGCCCGTGAACTGGCCCGTCCGGTGCCCGAGCTGACGGAGGCCACCACGGTCGCCGACGCGATCGAGGTGCTGCGCCGCCGCCGGTCCTCCCTGGCCGTGGTCCGTGACACCGCCGGCCGGCTCACCGGCCTGGTCACCCTGGACGACCTGCTGGCCCGGCTGATGCAGCCGTCCGCGGCGGCCTGACGGAGCGGAATCCGAACCTCCAGCCAATCTGCACACCGTTCGCCAGTACTCCATGGGACGGCACGCCGGGCGCCAAGTCCGCGGCACGCCATGGGAACTTGGCGTCGAAGTGCCCGCTTCGGGAATCGGGGCGCAATACACGTGGGCGTGGCAGGGCGACAGAGTGTGTGAAGGAATGGGCGTATTTCGTGTGCCCGTGGTCATGGCAGTGAAGGAGGTCGCCGAAAGACGCGATGGTGAGCCGGGATGCGGCTGGAACTTTTCTGCCACGGAGTGCTTTGATCCTGGTCACGGCGGAGCCGTCGGTGCGGAATCTCGGTTCCGGATCCGGCGACCCCCCACGCGCGCCGCCATTGCGAGACATTCACGCGAAGGGAAACACCTCCAATGAACCTCACCCCTCAGGTCGACAGCGCCGAGCTCTCCGACGCCGACCTGGACAACGTCTCCGGCGGCATGGCGGGCGGCGCCTCCCTGGACCTCGCGGGCAGCCTCACCAGCGGCCTGATCGAGCCCCTCACCGCAGGTGCCTGCGCCGAGCTCCACGGGGCCCTGTCGCCGGAGGGCGCTGCGGCCGGCGGCAGCGGGGGCATTCACACGACGTCGCTCTGACGACATCCGCGCAAGGGCCCCGGGACGCGATTCCCGGGGCCCTTCGCCGTGCCCAGGACTTTCCTCACGGTCGCAAAGTTGGGGAATTCGCGAAGCTCGTGACGGAATTCTGGACATGACCGGGGTGGGTAACACCGCGGCAGGGCATGACGCAGACTTACACAGGCCCCTCAGAACCGGCTGTAAAGCGATAGGACAATCCCTGTGAAACCCGACTCGACCCGGAACGAAGAACTGCCGATCTACGAGAGCCTCATACGCGAACGCGGTGACGTCGTCGAAGAGGCTCGCGTGGTCGCCGAAGAGACGCAGCACCAGATGACGCAGGCCCTGAACGGGCACGCACCGGTGCAGCAGGAAGCCGGCGCCCAGCAGTAGGCATCACCCACGGGCATCGCCCGGCTGCGGGACCGCGTTCGCCCTGCCGAAGGCCCACGCCATCCCCGGTTCCGTCACGCAGCGGAAGACACGCCGCACGGGCGACGTGCACAGCGCCGTGACGACCACGGCCGCGACCAGGGCGGCGGCGACCGCGCCGACGGGCCGGTGGACCCAGGCCGGCTCGTACCAGCCCCAGTGCTTGGCGGCCTGCGCGACGAAACCGTGCAGCAGATAGCCGTACAGCGTGCCCGCGCCCAGCGCGGTGAACCACGTCCGGCGCCCGGGCACCCAGGCGAGGAAACAGGCGACCAGGACGGCCGAGCAGCCGAAGGCGGCCAGCGTCATCACGGGCCCGTACCAGAACGGGGCGGCCAGTTCCCGGGCGCTGGCGGCGTGGAAGAACCACGCGTAGTTCATCCGCGGCACCGCCCAGTACGCCACGCCCAGCGCAAGGACGGCCACCGGCACGGCGAGGATCCGCACCGTGCGCCGGCGCACCAGCCGGAAGTGCTCCGGCCGCAGCAGCAGGCCGAACACGAAGTACGGCAGGAACTGGAGGGTGCGCTGGAGGTCGAGGTCGTGGCCGATGGACGGCGAGAGCGTCGCCAGCATCGCGACGACGAGGGCCGTCGGCAGGGGCCGGCGCACATGCCGCCAGAGGGGCGTCGTCAGCCGCCAGACGAACAGCGCCGCCAGGAACCAGGTCAGATACAGGGGGTCCAGCAGGCTGACCGGGCGGTCGGGGTCCTGGCTGGTCCACCGGGTGAACAGGGTGTACGCCGTCTCGAACACCACGTAGGGCACGGCGACACCGGTGACCAGGCGTTTGAGGCGGCCCGGGCTCCCGTCGAAGGTGCGCGAGAAGTAGCCGGAGACGATGATGAACGCCGGCATGTGGAACGCGTAGACGAACATGTAGAGGGCCGTGACGGCCCTGCTGCCCGGCCGCAGCGGCTCCCAGGCGTGTCCCACGGCCACCAGCACGATCGCCAGGTACTTGGCGTTGTCGAAGAACGCGTCCCGCTGCCGCACCGGCCGGACCGCCGCGCCCTGCTCCCTTCCCCGGGACGCCCGGTCCTCCTCGGCGGCCGGGCTGAGCGTCGTCACCGTGTCACTCACGGGGCCCTCCCGAAGCAACGCGAAGCGGCTGTGCCTCGTCCTACTCGGGGTAAGGGGGTGGGGTCTGCGCAGAACATCGCCCGCACCCTAATCACAGGGCCGTGCCCCGGTTCAACTCGTAACGGAGGTGACTCGCTTCGGTTCATGCCCGGGTATACGTGTCCGGACGGGCGATCGTCTCCGTGAGGGAGACGGTGAAGGGATGCCGCGGCTCGGTCAGGAACGGTCCACGCCTCGTCCGTCGCCGCCAGAGACCCCCTAGGGTCTGTCGTTTGGATCAGGTCGCAGGGAAGCGACTGTTCTGCTCGGTGCCGGCGAGCGGGGTCTGGTGCGTGCCTCTGCAAGGCGGAGGAGGGCGTCGACGCGATGGGGGTCCCCCCTTGCTCGAGCGAAGTCGAGAGCTTGGGGGAGTCGGCAACCGACGACAACGCCGCAGAGGTGCGTGCCAGACCCCGCGTCTGCGGCATGATCCAAACGACAGGCCCTAGGTCTCCTTCCACACCAGCACGGTCAGCACCGCGCTCGCGACGGTGACCGGGGCGGCGGCCTGGTTCAGCAGCCGCACCCGCATGCTCCGGCCCGACGGGAGCCGCTTCGTCAGGGGCACGACCGCGAATGTGCCGCCCCCGGTGCCGACGATCTCGTGGATCGGGTGGTCCGCGCGGTGCTGGTCGCCCTGGTACTCCGACATGCGCGCCTGGACGACCGCACCCGTCGGCAGCCCGTCTATGTGGAGGCTGACGCTCCCGCTGAACCGGGCCGGGCCACGGGCGAAGACGCTCCCGCCGGTGGCGTGGTCGCCGGTCTCGTCGGCCCACTCCGTGGCGAACTCGATCGAGTCCCAGGCTCCGGGCGCGAGCCGATATCCCCCGGATACACCGAGGTTGACGTACTGGGGCATGGGGTCCTCTCCTTCCCACAGGCCCGCCGGGAGGGCCAGGGCCTCGGCGACGTCACGGCGGAAGTCGGCCATGTCGAATCCGCGCGGGTCGACCTTCCAGTCGCTCCATTCCAGGTGCCCGATCGCGCTCTTGGGGCCCCAGCCGTGCGCGCGGCAGATCGCGGCGGTGGCCTTGACGATGGCGATGTACTGGACACTCGGCCACGGGTCCTTGCCGTCGCCCTTGTTCTCGCACTCCCAGCCGTAGAAACGGGCGTTGCCGTCGACCGCGCCCGCCGAGCCGTCGTGCTCGTGCGTCGCGGGCGGGTAGGTGCCGTACGACTCGCCGATGACGGCATCGAGCACGTCACCGTCGCCGCCACCGGCGTGGTTGGCCCGGCCGTTGCCGGTCAGGTGGACGACGCCGTCCTTGGTGATGCATCCGGTGGCGAGCGGACCGGGCAGGGCGCTGTGGCCGTGGTAGATCAGCTCGACGACGTCCGTGCCGGGCCCGGTGACGGTGTGATGGATCATCACCCCGTGCACGGGACCCCACGGACCCTTGTGGTTACGGTTGTTGGTGCGCCATCCGCCGACCTCGTGAACGGCGCAGCCCTCGGCCTTCAGCGCGGCGACGAGCCGGGCGGCGGTGAGCGGGGTGGCCATGAGTCAGTCCTCCGTTCCGGCGCGTTCGGGCCGGTCTGAAGAGGGTGCGGTCTGAAGAGGGTGCGGTCTGAAGACGGTGCGGTCTGAAGACGGTGCGATCGCGTCTGCGGAGCGTGCCCGGCCGGGGAGCGGGTCTGTCTGCGGTACGCGTCCGGCGGATCGTTTCTTCGTAGCTGCCGCGCGGACGTCGCCAGGCCCTCACCATTCTCGCGCCGCTCGCGTCGTCGCTCACCTCGCCGTACACCACGTGCGCAAATTCGGCGGGATTACGACCCTGCGGCACCAGGGAGGGCAGGGGGCGCTGTCAGTGGCCCGGCGTAGGGTCCGCTGCCATGAGCATCCCCGCCGTCGAGGAGTCCTGGGCCCGCATCGACGCCTGGCTGGCCCGGCACGCTCCCCTCACCCACGCCACCCTGCGCCCACCCGCACCGCAGGCCGGCATCGAGGACGCCGAGCGCACGCTCGGTGTGACGTTCCACCCCGACCTGGTGGCCTCGCTGCGGCGCCACGACGGGGTGGAACTCGACGACAGCGCAGCTCAACTGTCGTACTACGGGCCGCTGTGCGGTGTCGCGGACATCGTGCGGAACACGGACTTCCTCAGAGGCATGGCAGAGGATGCCGAACACGGTGAGGACGCGCTGCCCATCACCCTGGGCATCGGCCGGCGGCCCTCGGACGGCCTGTTCATCGCCTGCCGCCCCGGGCCCCGCTACGGACAGGTCGGCCGCCGCTTCGACGAGGACATGCCCTCCTTCGCGCACTGGCCCTCGCTGCGTCATGTCCTGGCCGGTCTCGCGGACGCCCTGGAGGGCGGCCTCCCCTTCCTCGACCGCATCCCCCTGGCGGTGGCCGGAAAGCTGCTGTGGGAGGAGGAGCGGACCGTGCCCACCGACGCGGTCTCCCCGCTGGCGCAAGCCGCGGCACTCGCCGAGCCGGAGTCGGACCCGCCGGCCCTTCAGCGGCCGGTCTTCACGAACTTCGCCGGGAGCGCCCCGCCGCCACCCCGGCAGGAAGGGACGCAGCGACTCTTCTTCGTCCGCACCTACGGCCCGCGTCCCGCACCGCTCCCGGACCAGCCGGACGTCGCCTTCGCCGCCGGCCTGACCCCGGCCGAGATGCTGCGCAGGCTCGGCGCGATCCCCGCCACCGTACGGCCGCGCGACCGCCGGCAGGCCCAGCGGGCGGCGGAGTCCGCGTGGGCCGCGCACCGGCCCCTGGTCCGTGCGGGCGAGGTCGACGGATGGGCGTACGCCACGCTGGAGGGCGGCGCCGCGCAGTTCGCCCGGCAGGAGGTGCTGCGCGCGCTGTCCGCCGGCACGCGCGTGGCGGTCCTGACCAGACACGGCCCGGAGGTCGTCCTCACCTTCGCCGAGGACGGCGTGCCGTGTCCGCAGGAGGACACCCGGCGCGTCATGTCACCGCGCAAGAGCAACACCGCCGGCGGACCAGAGGCGCGGCGCCTCGGCGTGGACCTCTGGCCCGGCTCGACCGCCGCGTACACCCGCTTCCTGGCCGTACTGCGACAGGACTTCGGCATCGCCTACGACCCGGACGAGGAGGGCCCGGAGGAGCTGACCAGTGCCCTGCTGCTGCCGCTCCTGGACGACCTCCCCGCCTCGGAGTGCGCATTCCCGGCACAGATAGGGAACTTGGACCTGGCCGGGCTCGTGGAGCGCACGCCGCCGCAGCGCCTGCGCGCCGCCGTCGGGGCCCAACTGTCGCGCCTGGCATCGCAAACGCGCCTCGACATCTACCCGGAGGTGGCCGAGGCCCTCGACCGGATCCACCGCGGCCTGCCCGTCGACTGTGACCAGGACGGCCCCCTGGGCCTGCGGATGCGCACCCTGGCCGCGGAGGTCCATGCGACCAGGGAGCTGCTGCAGCACGGCGACACCGGCCCCGTGTCCCACGAGGACCTCACCGCGTGGGTCGCACGCGACGACGCCGCCCACGCACTGCGCGAGTTCCTACGGCTCCCCCTCCCGGTCGCCGCGGCGACGATCCTCCAGCAGCGGGTCTCCCTCCACTGGCACGACGAACTCGCCGCCGGCCTCGACAGCGCGTGACGCCTGGGCCGCGTGCTCAGAGGTCACGTGCTCGGGCGTGCAGGTGACCTTCGAGGGGGAACGCGGGTGGCGCCGCGGGCCGGAGGGCAGACAGTTCGAATCCGCACTTCTGCGCGACGCGGCACGAGGCACGACGCCGAAGGCCAGGTCGGCCATCGCGAACTCCTGGAGTGAGGTCCGGAGAAGAACGGACGCCTCGACGAAACCTCCCCCATGGCCGAATCCCCCCTGACGGCACCCATACAGAGCCGCCGCCACTGCCGGGGGCAAAGGCACCTTTCCCGCACGGCTCCCGGGCACCGCCGGGCATCATGCGGAGATGCCTGATCACACAGCCCGGCCGCTTGCCGCCGACGACCGCGGCAATGCCCTGACCGCCTTCATCCGCCGGGCGGAGGAGCAGCCGCCCGGTGACGCGCCGCTGCCGCTCGCCCTGGTGGCCCTCTGGAACGGCGACCGTGTCCTCATGGTGTTCGACCGCTTCCGGCAGGGCTGGGAGCTGCCCGGCGGACTGATCGAGCCGGGCGAGTCTCCGCGCCAGGGGGCCACTCGTGAGCTGCTGGAGGAATCAGGGCAGACGCCCGGAGAGCCGCTCCGGTTCGTCGGGTACCCGCGCTTCACGCTCGCGCCGGACCAACGCGTCGAATACGGCGCGCTGTTCTCCGGGCGGTGCGCCGAGGCCGTGGCGTTCCAGCCGAACGAGGAGATCGAGGCCATCTGTTGGTGGGACCTGCGCGAGGCCCTGCCGGGGCGCGTGCACCCCTTGGACGCCCACCTCGCCCGGCTCACACGCTTCCCCCTGTAACGCTTCTCCCGCCCGGGCCCAAGAACAAGTGAACTGCCCTATACGGGACTCCGGTGCACCTCCGAGGAGGACCGGGGAGCCTTTGACGAGAAGGAGTCGTTTGTGGATGGCGCGGAACGGTTACGGAGTGGGCCCGCCGCGGCGGTACGTGACCCGCGGCTCTTCGAGGAGTTCTACCGGCGCCACGTGGACGCGGTCATGCGTTTCGTGGCCCGGCGCGTCGACGATCCGCACACCGCTGCCGACCTGACGGCGGAGATCTTCCTCGCCGTCCTCGACTCGGCCCACTCCTACCGGCCCCGCCTCGGCAGCGAGACGGCGTGGCTGTACGGCATCGCCCGCAACGTCGTGTCGTCGGAGCGCCGCCGGATGGCCCGCGAGGCGGAACGCGATCTGCGTTTCTCCGGGCGGCGGTTGCTGGAGGCCGACGACATCGCCCGTATCGAGGACAGACTCGACGCGGAGAGCCCGGGACGGCGCGCACTGGCCGCGCTGGCGAGCCTTCCCGAGGGCGAGCAGGCCGTCATGGAGTTGATCGCGGTCGACCAGCTCACGGTCACGGAGGCGGCGGCCGCACTGGGCATCCGCCAGGTCACGGCCCGGGTCCGGCTGCACCGGGCGCGCAAGGCGCTGCGGGACAAGGCGGACGTCAAGGCACCGGAGACCGAACCCGCGGCACGACAGGAAAAGCCCACGAGTCCCACGGGAGCGGGGGCCCCGGACCCGTCGCTGTTCCACGTCGCAAGGGGAGGTGCCCGGGCATGAGGGTGACATTCGAGGACCGTCTTCTCGACGAGCTGAAGAGGGAGATCCGGTTGCGTGAGAGCGCCGAGACCGGGTCGGGTGGCGTCAGGACGGGCCGGCGCGAGGCGAAGAACTCCCTCGGCCGTTTCCTCGCTCCGCTCGCTACTCTCGCTTCTCTCCGTCCTCTTGCTCCTCGACGGATCGCGGTCGTCGCGGCGGCCTGTGCTGCCGCCTGGCTCGCCGCGGTGGTCGTGCCCGGTGCGACGGCGCACTCGAAGGCGTACGCGGTGGAGCCGGTGGGAGACGGCAGCGTCAGGCTCACCGTGAAGGACCAGAGCATCGGTGTCCCCGCCCAGCGCGCTCTCGCCGAGAACGTGCGCCCGTGGGGCATCGAGGTGACCATTGACCTGCTCCCTTCCGGCTACGTCTGTGAGCGCAGCAAGGTCTCCCCGGTGACCGACATACACGGCCGCCCCCTGATCATCGACGGCCGTCCGTTGATCCCCGCGAAGGCCGGCTGGGACGTCACCCTGCGCCGGGGCAACGTGCTGGCCTTCGAGAACACCCGGGGCGACTCCCGGCCCCGCGCGGTCGAGTTCTACGCGACCAAGCGCGAGGCCGAACCCTGCGTTCCGATGAAGGTCTCCCTGTCTGACGTCCGAAGCGGTCGGCGTCGGTGACGTCACGATTACCCGGTCCCGCCGTGCCGGACGGTCCGTCGCGGCTGGGCTGGCTGGACGCGTTGCGCGGCATCGCGGCACTCCTCGTGGTGTTCGACCACTCGTCGTACACCTTCATGCCGGAATTCCGGCGGGAGCTGATGCCGGAGTTCAACACCAGCCGCTACGGCATCATGGTGTTCTTCCTGGTGAGCGGCTATATCGTGCCCGCGTCACTGGAGCGCCGGGGGTGCGTCCGGGCGTTCTGGATCGGACGGCTTTCCCGTGTGTACCCCCTGTGGGCGGCTGTCGTCGCGGCGGCCCTCGTCGCCGGCGTCCTGGGCATCGCGGAGATGCCCGACTTCGGCCGGCAGGGCGCCGTCACGGTGGCTGTCGCCCACGTCACCATGCTCCAGGAGTTGCTGGGGACACCCAATCTCCTGCTCGTCCTGTGGACTCTCTCGTACGAGATGGCCTTCTACCTGCTGGTCGTCGCTCTTTTCACGGTCCGCCTTCACCAGCGGTCTGCGACGGTCGCCGTCACCCTGGCCGTGGCCGCCGCCGTGAGCGTGGCGGCAGGGGTGGTGCTGCCGGTCTCCGCCCTGTCGGACATGGTCGGCACCGGCCCGCTGGTCGCCGTCACCTCGATCGCCATGGCGGTCGCCATCTGCTGTGCGAGTGCCACGTCACCCGCGCTGCGGGTGTCCGGGGGCGTGTTGGGCGGTGTGGCGGCACTCGTCCTGATCCCCTTCAACGGCACGGTCCCCCTCTGGGAGGGCCTGGTGATCCTGGCCGTGATGTTCCTCGGCACCGCCGTCCACCGGGCCGAGCACGGTCGGAGCACCTGGCGACGCACGGCCTGCGCAGGTGCCGTCGTGGCCGCCTGCGCCATGGGCAGCGCGTACTGGCACGGTGACGTCTCCCACTTCACGCGACGCGGCTGGATCACGGCGTTCCTGCTGGCCGTACTCACCTTCGGAGCCGGACTGGCGTGCCGCCGCCGGCGGATCCCGCACCAGCTCACCGGGCTGGGAACGCTCAGCTACTCGGTCTACCTGCTGCATCCGCTCCTGCTGGCCGTGTTCGACCACACGATCGGCCGGCGGCGGCAGGACCATCCCTTGCTCGAAGCGGCCTTCTTCGCCGTCCTGCTGCCCCTGTGTCTGCTGACCCACCGTTACATCGAAGCGCCGAGCCAGGCCTGGGGCCGAAAGCTCGCACACC
This sequence comes from Streptomyces sp. NPDC050164, assembly GCF_044459945.1. NCBI lineage: Bacteria > Bacillati > Actinomycetota > Actinomycetes > Kitasatosporales > Streptomycetaceae > Streptomyces > Streptomyces sp. NPDC050164. The sequence continues at coordinate 78,136 of NZ_JBITJK010000011.1, read as the reverse complement.
GTCCCGGCATGAACGGAACACCACTCGTTCGCGTGGATCGCTCGGCCGTTCAGACCAGCGAAGCCCGACGTCAGAGGTCCGTGCCGCATCAGCGGGACTAGCTTCCGCCGAGTTGGACACGCACTGCCGATCGGGGAGCTCATGGCGACACATACCGAACCGGTCGCTCCGGTACCGGCGGCGGAGCGCCGCGGCCCGGGTCAGGTAATGACCGGCACGATGCTGGACGACCGCATCGAGAAGATCCGCTTCTGGACACTGTTCGTCGGCTTCCACACCACGTTCCTGGTGCAGCACTGGCTGGGTGCCGAGGGCATGCCCCGCCGGTACGTCGACTACCTGGCCGCGGACGGCTTCACCTGGCTGAACACCGTCTCGTCGATCGGCGCGTTCCTGCTGGGCCTGTCCACGCTGCCGTTCCTGTACAACGTGTGGAAGACCGCCCAGCAGGGCAAGCGGGTCGAGGTCGACGACCCCTGGGGGTACGGGCGTTCCCTGGAGTGGGCGACCTCGTGTCCGCCCCCGCGGCACAATTTCGTCACCCCGCCGCGCATCCGTTCCGAATCCCCCGCCTTCGACCTGCACCATCCGGACGTGGCCGAGCTGGACGAGGCGGAGAACACCGGCAAACGCGATGTCGTCGAAGCCGACGGCCACAAGGGCGAACGGCCGTGAGAGGCGCCGACAACGAGACGCCGCACGGCGACCCGCGGCAGGCGCTGGCCGACGAGGCCGAGGGCTACCTCCTCGCGCACGCCCATCGCGACCAGGCACGACGCGAGGCGGAAGACCTCTGCGCGCGCATGCCGTGGCTGACCACCGCCCAAGCCGAGGAACTCACCGGCCACTACGTCCGCCGGCGCCTCGACGTCACCCGTCAACTGCTGCACAGCACGGTCCGGCGGGCCGAGGAGCTGCGACAGGAGTACGAGAGCCGCTACGCCGCCCTCCGGCACGCCCTGCTCCGCCGCCACGCCGTCTGCGCCTGCGCCGTCCTCGCCTGCGCGGGCGCAGTGAGCGCCCTGACGGTCCTGCTCACCCGCTGACCAGTTCGTGTTCCGGTTCCGGTTGCCGGGCCGGCACTGCCTTCGTTTCCCACTGGCTGGTGGTCCGTACGTAGCCGTAGATCACCGAGGCCATCGCCAGAATGAGCAGCGGGCCGAACAGCCACGGCCGCTCGGCCATCTCCATCGGCAGATAGCGATAGGACACCAGGAGCGCGGCGAAGACCGCCACTCCGTAGGTGACCAGCTGGATTCCCGACCGGTCCCAGCCGCGTTCGAGCGAGCGCAGGGCCGCCTCTATCGTGACCGTGAACACCACACCGGCCACGAGGTCCACACCGTAGTGGTAGCCGAATCCCAGGGTCGCGGCGAGCGTGGCGATCAGCCAGAACGTGCCCGCGTACCGCAGCACGCGCGGGCCCCTGCGGGAATGGATGAAGATCGCGGTGGCCCACGCCGTGTGCAGGCTGGGCATGCAGTTGCGGGGGGTGATCTCGTCGTACGGCATCTCGTGCGGGGCGACGCCGATCGGTGGCGGCAGGTCCGGCCACAGGTTGGCCACCGCCCACTGCAGGCCGCCGGTGCCGGAGGCGCCCGGACCGTAGGCGAAGATCGGTCCGACGACCGGGAAGATCATGTAGATGCCCGGTCCGAGGAGGCCGATGACCAGGAAGGTCCGCACCAGGTGGTGGCGCGGGAAGCGGCGCTCGGCGGCCACGTTGCGCAGCTGGTAGAGCGCGACGACGACCGCGGCCACCGCCAGTTGGCCGTAGACGGCTTCGAGGGCGAGGGCACCGGCCGGGCCGGTGGCCGTGACGATCCGGCCCACCAGCCACGACGGGTTGCCCAGCGCGTGGTCGGCGGTGGCCAGGTACTGGTCGAGCACCATGGGGCGGGTCTTGGAGGTGATGAGCAGCCAGGTGTCACCGGTCTTGCGGCCGGCCAGCAGCAGCAGACCCAGTCCGACGCCCTTCAGCAGCAGGGCACGTTCTTGGCCGGTGCGGCGCGTGATCGCGATGACGGCAACGCCCAGAATCACCCATAACGCGCCGTTGCCGAAGGGATGGCCGCCGTCGGTCAGATCGGCGCCGACCACCCATCGCACCACCAGGAAGACGGCGTCGATGCCGATCGCGGCGCCCACCGCGATGAACCGTTGCCGCCGGGTGAGCACCACCATCGTCAGCGCCATGCAGGCGTACAGCAGGAAGCCCGATTTGGGGGCGACGATCACCTCTTGCACCTGGGAGGTGATCGGCCCGGGCAGCCCGTACCGGCGCGCGGCGATCTCCAAGGCGATGAGAAACCCGAGGGCCACCACGGCGGCCGTGGCCCACAGCATCGTCCGTGGTCGAGGCCATGCGGCGAGCGTGGTTCTGCGTCTTATGCGCGATAAAATCCGCGTTATTATCGATATCAATTGTTTTAGTCGATTTGTTAGTTGTAATGGGTATGATCGTCACGCGATCGAACATGCTATCGGAGTAGTGCGCCCGCGTCTGGTGGTTTTGACCACCGGGAGGTCGACGGCGTCACGGGCCCGTTCCGCACCATCGGCACCGGCCGCCGACACCGAGACCGGCCCCCACGGCCTTACTCACGCCGAGCCCGTCATTTACGGGACACACGCTTCCATCCGGCGTCGCGCTTCCATCCATCCATGACCCATAGCTGCCTGGGATTTTACGGGGGCCCTTCCGCGACCAGTGCCTTCCCGTCATCCTCGATCTCGGCTTTCTTACCCTTCTCGTCGCTGGTGTTGTACGTGGCGAGGATTCTCCACTCGCAACGCGAGTTGAGTCGGGAGTAGGGGGTGACGCTGAGAGGAAGAACTGCAGGTATTCCGACTGCCAGTTCTCCGTGACGTCGACGGCGAAGTCCGAGGACGTGAGGTAGGCGCCCAAGCCGATGGGTGCCATACCGTCCGACACGAGCTGGTTGTTGAACTCCGCGTGTCCGGCCATGGCCTGTCCGGCGAGTGCCAGCAGGAACGTGGACAGGGAGAAGAGGCCGAGACTGTTGTGGCTCAGGAAGCTACGCGCACGACGCCGGGCAGTCTGCGGGTGCGGTGTCCCGGCTGCTCGAATCGCGTCACGTGCGCGGTGACGCCGTCACGCCGCTCGGAGGCTCGGAGGGAGTTCCGCAGGCGCCGGCCGTGACCAGGACCACCACCGCCACGATGCCGGGGCCGCACCACCGACCTGACATCCCGCCTCCCGTACGGCCCTGGGCGGGACCGGACCGCCCCCCTTCCAGCGGCCCGCGATGAGGAGAGGCAGTCGGACCCATGACCGGCGGCCGCCTGCGGCTCTCCTCGCTCTCGCGTCTCACCTGCGTGTCAGCCCTGTCAGTGCTGTCTGTCAGTCCTGCTTTCCGCGCCCGGTGAGCGCGTCGCGCAGGCGGTCGACCATGCCGGCACCGGGCGCGAGGAGTTTGTTGGCCGGCGGGGTGTCCGGTGCGGAGGGGTGCGGGCGGGTGGGAGCGTGCTCCTTGGCCGCGCGGACCTCCTCGCCGAGCTTCGCGAGGGAATCGGCGGAGCAGGCGTCGGCCAGCAACGGGAAGAGCCGGTTCTCCTCGTCGCTGACATGGGCGGTGACGGCGTTCTTCAGCCGCAGGATCAGCGTGTCGAAACGCCCGTCGCCGGGCCGGCAGCCTTCGAGTTCCTTGAGCATGCGCTCGACTTCGCTGTGGTCGGCGAGCTCCTTGTCGGCGAGGTCGTCTCCCCCGTCGACGTACCGTCGCACGGCCGGGTACAGGTACTCCTCCTCGGCCACCGAGTGCCGGATCAGCTCCATCGTGAGCCGGTCCGCCAGTTCACGCCGCTGCTCGTCGGCCCCGGGCAGCGCTTCGATCCGCGCGAAGAGATCTTCCACCTCGCGGTGATCCGTGGTCAGTTCCTGGATGACGTTTCCGCCGTGTCCCATGGGTTCTCCACTCCTTGTCGTTCTGAGGCAGAGGGGGCGACCGGTTCCGTCCAGCGCTCCACCGGCTCGCCACCCAGGGATACCTGCCACGCGCGGATCGGCGACCTCGTGCAGGTCCGCCACTTCACTCCGGTGGCGGACGGCATCCGGCCGGTACCGCGGGAGAAGCCCACTCGCCCCGCCGCGTCTTGTGCGTGACGGACCACGCTTATGGCGGCCTCCGGCGGGCACACGTGTGGTGCCCGAAAGGGCAGCGAACGGAAGGAGTTGTCGTGTCGTTCCTCTGGGCGATCATCGCCGGGCTCGTCATCGGCCTGCTGGCCAAGCTCGTCGTTCCGGGACGTCAGCCCATTCCCCTGTGGCTGACGGTCATCATGGGCATCGTCGGAGCCGTCGCGGGCAACGCGCTCGCCACCGCCTTCGGTGTGCGCGACACCGGCGGTATCGACTGGATCCGCCACATCTTCCAGATCGGCATCGCGGCCGTCCTCATCGCGTTCGTCACCCCGTTGTGGGCCCGACGGCACGCATAAGTGACTGGCACTCCGGTCCTTGGCCCACTCTTGACACGTGGGCCTGTGGTGAAGAAGATTCGGGTCATCTTGGGGGCGTCTGTGCATCACCACTCCGTCCCCCTTCGCCGCCGGTAGGGCCGACAGGCCCCCCTCGGCCCGCATCGCGTCTGTCGCGTCGGCACACCTGCGAAGTGCCGACCCGCCTCGCACCTTCCCGCGCGTCGCCGCCACCGGCGTACCGCGAGCTGCCGCACGTACCGGTCGGCGCCCGCTGCGGCCGCGGCCGTTCACCGGCCGCGCGCGGCCCACTCGCCTCCGCCCGCCCCGGCCAGGCCCCCGTCCTTCAGGACGGGGGCCTGGCCGCATGCATCGCGGTCACGAAAGGACCCCTAACGGCATGGACAGCGAATTACGCACCGAGTCTCCCGGGCGGGGGACGCTCCCGTCCCTCACCGGTCTGCGCTGGATCGCCGCGCTCCTGGTCTTCGGACTCCACTTCGGGGCCCTGCAGTTGGGGACGGAGGTCGGCGCCCGGGAGCCGTCCGGGGTCGACCGCGGTATCCACAGCGTCTTCAGCACCGGATTCATCGGGGTTTCGTTCTTCTTCGTCCTCAGCGGTTTTGTGCTGACCTGGTCCACCCCGAAGGACCGCCCGGCCCGGCTGTTCTGGCGGCACCGGTTCGCGAAGATCTTCCCGGTGTACGTCGCCGGATCCGTCCTGGCGGTCCTGCTGACCTTCCTGTCCGCCGAGATCTGGCCGAGTTGGCGCACCGTCCTGGCGCACACCTTCCTGGTCCAGTCGTGGATCCCCGACCAGTCCTACATCTTCGGCCTCAATCCGGTGATGTGGTCCCTGAGTTGTGAGGCCTTCTTCTATCTGTGCTTCCCGGCGCTGCTGGTGACGATGGAGCGGGCGACCAACCGCACCCTGCACGTCACGGCCCTCGTCTGCGTCGCGCTGACCTTCGTGGGGCCGGCCCTCGCCGACCGGGCCTTCGCGCTCCGTGCGCCCGAGCCGCCGCCCGTCGTGCCGTTGGAGGGGTACGACAGCCAGTTCATGCTCTGGTTCACCGAGGTGTTCCCGCTGATGCGGCTCACCGAGTTCGTCCTCGGGATGATCGTCGCGCTGCTGGTGCGCCGAGGCACCTGGCGGGGGCCCGGTCTCCAGGTGGCGCTGGTGATCTGCGTCGTAGGCTTCCTCCTGAACCGGGAGCTGCCGCCGCCGCTCCAGCGTGCGGCCGGGATGCTCATCCCCTTCGCCCTGCTGATCGCCGCCCTCGCCAAGGCGGACCTGGCCGGGAAGCGGACACCGCTGCGCGGGCCGCTCATGGTGTTCCTCGGGAAGATCTCCTTCTGCTTCTACGCCGTGCACATGCTCTTCGTGCTGAACACCCTCGGCCGCCTCAAGCCGTGGCTGTTCGAGCTCGGGCTGCTCTCGCGGCCGACCGAGGCTCTGTCCGTCTGGGCGACCCTCGGTTTCCTCGTCCTGTACGCCCTCGCGGCGGCGCTGGCGGCCTGGGCCCTGTACCGGTGGGTGGAGGTGCCGATGACCAGGTTGATCCGGGGGCGGCGGACGCCGCAGGCGCCACCGCCGGAGGATTCGCCGGAGCCCGTCGTACCGCAGCCGAAGACCGCGCTGGGCTCGTCGGCGGACCGGCCGGACCTCTGAACGGTGCGGGCCGCCCGGTCCGCCGGGCGGCCCGCAGCGGCCGGCACCGTACCGGGCGGTGAGCGGACACGAAAGAAGACCCGGTCGGAGGGCACGGGGGATGGCCCCCCAACCGGGTCGGTCGGGGACACCGGCTCAACGCCGGTGCGGGGTGGTGCGGGTGGTGCGTCCGGACCGGGTCCGCTCGGTCGGTCCGGGCTCCGGTCCGGTGCGCGTCGGGTCGATTCCGGCCCGGTCGCGTCCCGTCAGTGCGCGCTCGGCTCCGGCTTCGAGGCCTCGTGCCTCTCCTCGGCGGCACCATCGCCGCCGGGGTTGTTCCGGGGCTTGACGAACAACGTGGCCGCGAGCGCCAGGAGGAGCAGCCCGGCACAGACGTAACTGGCCACCTCGGTCGCGTCGGCCATCGCCTGGCGTGCCGCCTCGGCGACGGACAAGGTCTCCGGATCCTTGGCGAGGGCGGGGATCACCGAACCGGCGCTGTCGGTCACGACACCGCTGAGCTCGCGAGCCTGCCCTTCAGGGATGCCGGAGCCGGTCAGGCTGTCGCGCAGGTTGGAGGTGAGCGTAGTGAAGAACAGCGTGGTCAGGACGGCGATACCGAGCGCGGCGCCGAGTTCGCGGGACGCGCTCTGGACGCCCGACCCCTGCCCGGCGCTTTCGACGGGCACGTCCACGAGCACGACGTTGGTGACCTGCGCGGTGGCGAAGCCGACACCGATGCCGTAGATGAACAGGGCGATCGCGATCAGCCACCAGGCGCTGTCGGTGGCCGCGATCAGACCCAGCATGGCCAGCCCCGCCGCTTCCAGGACCAGACCGATCCGCACCAGGGTGATCGGCGAGCTGGTCATCGAGAAGCTCGCACCACTGGCGCAGAAGCTGCCCGCCGCGAGGGCGACGAGCGCCAGTCCTGCCTGGAAGGCGCTGTAGTCGAGGGCGAACTGCAGCCACAGCGGCATCACCGCGATGATGCCGAACTCACCGAGACCGACGACCAGCGTGACGACGTTGCCGTTGCGGAACGAGGGGATGGAGAACAGCCGCACGTCCATCAGCGGCTCCTCGTTGCGTCGGCTGAGCGCCGCCTGACGGCGCCAGAAGACGAACAGGACGAGGAGGGACACGAGGAACGCGACGAAGACCGGGGAGGGGCCGCTGCTCCAGGAGAAGCCGCCGACCTCCAGCGGTTCGATGGTCTTGAGCCAGCCGTACGTACGGCCCTCGATCAGCCCGAAGGCCAGGAAGCCGAGCCCGATCGCCGACAGCACACCGCCGAAGACGTCGATGCTGCCCCGCGTACGGGGAGAGACAGGCAGGTAGACCAGGGCACCCGCGATGATCAGCGCCACGAGCGGGATGTTGATGCCGAAGGCCCAGCGCCAGGAGAAGTCCGCGAGCCAGCCGCCCAGCAGCGGGCCGACGGCCGCCGCGGCGCCGATGGTCGAGCCCCAGACGGCGAACGCCTGCCCTCGGGCCTTGCCGGTGAACGTCGCGTTCACCAGGGCCAGCGAGGTGGGCAGGATCATGGCCCCGCCGATTCCCTGCAGGAACCTCGCCAGGATCAGCAGGCCGCCGTTGGGCGCGACCGCTGCCACCAGGCTGGTGAGTCCGAAGACGACGAGGCCGACGAGGAAGATCTTGCGGGCGCCCTGCAGGTCGGACAGGCGCCCGGAGATCAGGAGGAGGGCCGCGAAGATGATCGCGTAGGACTCCTGAACCCACTGGGCCTCGACCGAGGTGATCTCCAAGTCCTCGATGATCGGGGCGAGGATCACGTTGACGATGGTGATGTCGACAACGATCAGAGCCACACCCAGGGACACGGCGATCAAGCCGAGCCACTGGCGCGTGGACGGGGATTCTTCTGTGGCGTTCAATGTTCCTCCACCCTGGTGTATCTTTATGGTGAAGGTAACTCTACGCGCCGTGGCTTGTCAAACTCGGTAGCGGAGGGTGTCGCACAGGGGGTGACCAAAGCGGTGCGGGGGCCGTTGACCGCGGCAGCAAGACATCTGCGCACCCGAGAGGCCCCATGCTGGATCGGCTACCAGCTGCCCCGCCTCGTCGGCACACCCGGCCTGCGACAGATCGACGCCGCCGAGGACTCCGACAGCCCGTACGCCGGCGGACCCTCCTTCGGCCTCGCCGAGGGCACCGACCCGGACACGATCGCCTGGGGCGACCTCGGCTACGCCGCGGAGTACCGGAAGTCCTACGCGGTCTTCACCGGGCTGCGCGAAGAGGGCGTCGTCCCCGCCGGCGTACGGATGCAGGCCGAATACCCGCCCCCCGTCGCGGTCGGCATGCTCTTCCACCCCCGACGACAAGGACCGGATCAGCCCGTCCTGCCAGCGGGCGCTCCTCGCCGACCTGGACGAGCTCGTCCGGAGCGTGCCGCACGACGATCTCGCGGTGCAGTGGGACGCGGCGGTGGAGACCGTCACGACCGACCAGCAACCGGAGCAACTGGAGGCCATGACCACGCAGCTCGCGGCGCTCGTCGACCACCTGCCCGCGGGCGCGCCCGTGCCAACGCGGTGACCCGCACCGCCGAACGCGCCCCGGCCTGGATCTCCTTCACCGTGCCGCAGGACCGCGACGACGAGGCCTACTTCGCGCCGCTGGCCGGCCTGCGCGCCGATCCGGAGACCGAGATCTACCTGTCGGTCGTGCCCTACCACCCCGAGCACCAGGCCGAGGGGACGACCGGGAGGCAGATCGCGCTCATCGACCGGTACCTGCCCGAGGGCGCCCGCCCCTGGGGCATCTGCACCGAGTGCGGCGTGGCCCGGGCGGACCGGCAGGACGTACCGCGGCTGCTCGAACTGCACCGCGAGATCCTCGCGCGGCACGCGCCGGGCCGGTAGCCCCGGACGGTCCGGGCCGGCTGCTCGCCTCCACGGCGGGCGGCCGGCCCTTCGTATGCGGCCAACGCCCCCGTGAAGAAGGGCCCTTGACAATCCGACCTGCGGTGAAGAAGATGTTGTCCATATTGGAATCTGTGTGTCCGGGTGGCTGTTTTCAGCCCCGATGCCGATTTCACCCCAGCCCGCAGCGGACAGCCGACGCCGAGATAATTCTCGGCGTTTTTCTATGCCCGTCGCACCGCTGCCCCGGGCGTTCTCCATCACCCGGCCTTCCGCACGAGAAGGCCCTGTGTCCGGCAAGCCCTGCCCAAAAGGAGAAGCATGAAAGTCCTCTTCATAGCAGCGGGAACGAGTCCCGCGGGCGTATTCGCCCTGGCTCCGTTAGCGACGGCACTGCGCAACGCCGGTCACGAGATCATCGTCGCGGCCTTCGACGAACTCACCCCGACCATCGAGGGCGTCGGACTGCCCCCGGTGGCCGTGGTGACCGAGCACACCACCGAGAGCATCAAGCAGCTGGACCGGCCCGGCGGCCCGATCGAATTCCCGTGGTCTCCCGAGCAGGAACTCCCCTACGTCGGCCGGTGGTTCGGGCGCCAGGCGGCGGTGAGCCTCCAGGGGCTGCTGGCGCTCACCAAGGCCTGGAGCCCGGACCTGGTGGTCGGCGGGACCGACGCGTACGCCGCCACGCTGCTCGGCGCCCACCTCGGCATCCCGCATGTCCGGCAGGCCTGGGACTGGCTGCACTTCGACGGCGGGGAGCGTTACGCGAACGAGGAACTGGCTCCCGAGCTGTCGGCCATCGGGCTCGACCGGCTGCCCGACCCCGACCTGTTCATCGACCTCTGCCCGCCCAGCCTGCTGCCGGCGGGCGCCACGGCCGGCATACCGATGCGGTGGGTGCCGGGCAACCGGCAGCGCAAGCTCGAACCGTGGATGTACGAACGCGGTGAGCGCCCCCGGGTCTGCGTCACCTACGGCAGCTTCCGGACCGCCATGCCCGAGATCTTCGACCACCTGTGCGGGCTGGTGTCCCGCCTCACCGAACTGGACGCCGAGATCGTGGTGGCGGCGAACGACGAGGCGGCCGAGAAGCTGCGCGCCCGGTTCCCGCAGGTGCGCAGCGGCTGGGTGCCGCTGGAGTTCCTCGTCCGTACCTGCGACACGATCGTGCACAGCGGCGGGCTCACCGCCCTCAACGCGATGGCCGCAGGCACGCCGCAGGTCGTGCTCAACCAGTTCGAGGCCTTCCAGCCGTCACTGCGGCTACTGGAGCAGCAGGGGTCGGGCCTGGTGCTCCACCGGGCGGCGGGTTCGCCCCAGGGCACGTTCGAGGCGTGCGGCACGATCCTGTCCGACGACCGCTACGCACGGCAGGCCCGGGAACTCGCCCGCGAACTCAACTCGCTCCCCACGCCCAACGACGTCGTCGCCGACCTGGAGAGGCTGGTGCGCTCGTGAGCAGCTACGGAGCGGATCACGCGGACGTCTACGACGCCGTCTACCGAGGCCGGGGCAAGGACTACGCGGCGGAGGCGGACGACGTCATGCGGCTGCTGCGCGAGCGGCAGCCCGACATCGCCAGCCTGCTGGACGTCGCCTGCGGCACCGGCACCCACCTGGACGCCCTGCGCAAATCCGTCGACCACGTCGAGGGGGTGGAGCTGTCGCCCGCGATGCACGCGCTGGCGGTGAAGCGGCTCCCGGGCGTGGCGGTCCACCTGGCCGACATGCGCACCTTCGATCTGGGCCGTGCGTTCGACGCGATCACCTGCATGTTCAGCTCGGTCGGGTATCTGGAGTCGACCGAGGAGCTGGACCGCACGCTGGCGGTGTTCCGGCGCCATCTGACGCCGGGCGGGGTGGTGCTGGTCGAGCCGTGGTGGTTCCCGGAGGAGTTCCTGGACGGGTACGTCTCAGCCGCCGTCGTGGAGGTGGACGGCCGCACCATCGCCCGCGTCTCGCACACGGTCCGCGAGGGCGACTCCACTCGGATGACGGTGGAGTACACCGTGGGTGAGCCCGCCACCGGCCTGCGCCGGTTCTCCGACACCCACGTGCTGTCGCTGTTCACGCGGGAGCAGTACGAGCGCGCATTCGAGCGGGCCGGGCTGGCCGTCGAGTACGTGGTCGGCGGGCCTTCGGGACGCGGGCTGTTCCTGGCGACCGCCCCTTCGTCCCCTTCCGGCGAAGAAGTCCGGGAGGGGCGATGACGGCGCCCTCCGCGCGCGGCCCGGTCGGCAAAGTGCGCTCCTGCGAGCTGATAGACCTCCAGACCATCGCCGACAGCCGTGGGCAATTGTCCGTGGTCGAGGGAATCAAGGACATCGGCTTCGATATCAAGCGGCTGTTCTACCTTTACGCATTGCCGCCGGACTCGTTGCGCGGCGACCACGCCCACCGTAATCTGGAGCAATTGGTCATCGCCGTTTCGGGCAGTTTCGACGTCACGGTCGACGACACCGCCGACACCTCGGTGTATCGCCTGGACAGCCCGCGTCAGGGTCTCTACATCGGGCCGATGGTGTGGAACGGCCTCACCAACTTCTCCGAGGGCGCGGTCGCTCTGGTCCTGGCCTCGGAGCATTACGACGAGGCCGACTACTACCGCGAGTACCAGGAATTCGCGACCGACGCCGGACGACTGACGTGAGCATTCCCTTCCTCGATCTGAAAGCGCCCCATGCGGAGATCCGGGAGGAGCTCGACGCGGCGTACCACCGGGTGGTCGACTCGGGCTGGTTCCTCCTGGGCGCCGAACTGGACGCGTTCGAGGCCGAGTTCGCCGCCTACTGCGGAGCCGAGCACTGCGTGGCGGTGGGCAGCGGCTGCGACGCCCTGGAGCTTGCTCTGCGGGGGCTGGGCATCGGCGCGGGCGACGAGGTGATCGTCCCCAGCGCGACGTACATCGCCACCTGGCTCTCCGTCTCGGCCGCCGGGGCCACCCCGGTGCCGGTCGAGGTGGACCCCGCCACCCACCTGCTCGACCCCGCCCGGGTGGCGGCGGCCATCACACCGTCCACCCGGGCCGTCATGCCGGTCCACCTCTACGGCCAGGCCGCGGACCTCGACGCGCTGCGGCGGACGGCCAAGGCGCACGGGCTCGCGGTGGTGGACGACGCCGCTCAGGCCCACGGCGCCCGGTACCGGGGCCGGCGGGTGGGCACCGGCACCACGGCGACCGCGTTCAGCTTCTACCCCGGGAAGAACCTCGGGGCGCTCGGCGACGGCGGTGCGGTGCTGACCTCGGACGCCGAACTCGCCGACCGGCTGCGGCTGTTGCGGAACTACGGCTCGCGGCGCAAGTACCACCACGAGCTCCAGGCGACCAACTCCCGCCTGGACGAGCTGCAGGCGGCCGTCCTGCGGGTCAAGCTCGGCCATCTCGACCGCTGGAACCGTCGCCGGGCGGAGATCGCCGGGCAGTACCGGGCGGGGCTCGCGGGACTGCCCGGGCTGCGCCTCCCGCAGACGCCGGCGGGAACCGAGCCCGCGTGGCACCTGTTCGTCGTCGGCTGCGACGACCGGGACCGGTTGCGCAAGAGCCTGGCCGAGGCGGGCATCGGCACGCTGGTCCACTATCCGATCCCCGTCCACCTGTCGCAGGCCTACGCCGACGACACCCGGTGGCCGGCCGGTACCTACCCCATCGCGGAGTCCATCGCCGAACAGGTGCTCAGCCTGCCGATGGGACCGCACCTGAGCGACCGGGACGTCGCCGACGTGGTCGCCGCCGTCCGCGCCGCACTCTGAGCCCCGGCCGCTCCCGCCCTTCGCTTCCTTCCCGTATCCGCGACCGAAAGGTTCCGCCGTCATGCAGACCCCACCGCAGCTGCCGCCCTCCGTCCGCGTGCTGCAACTCGCCACGGCGAGCTGGATGGCCGCCGCCGTGAGCGCCCTCGCCGAACTGGGTGTCGCCGACGCGCTGTCCGACGGCGCCCGCCCCGTGGACGAGATCGCCGAGGCCGTCGGCGCCCACGGACCGACGCTCTACCGGCTGCTGCGCGCGGGCGCCGACATCGGGCTGCTCGAGGAGCGCGCGGGCGAGGTGTTCGCCCTGACCGAGGTCGGCGAGGCGCTCCGCAGCGATTCGCCCACCTCGATGCGGAACTTCGCCCGGTGGGTCGGGCTCGCCGCCGACCGGAACACCTGGGCCGGTCTCGCCGACAGCGTCCGCACCGGCGAACCCGCCTTCGAGCGGGTGCACGGCCAGAACGTCTGGGACTTCATGCGCGAGAGGGCGGATGTCTCCGGCGTGTTCGACGACGCCATGAGCGAGGCCTCACGGCAGCTGATCGCCCCGGTGGTCGGCGCGTTCGACTTCAGCGGCATCGGCACGCTGGTCGACGTCGCGGGCGGCCACGGTGCGCTGCTCGCCGCGGTGCTCGCCGCCAACCCGGACGTCCGCGGCGTGCTGTACGACCAGCCGGACGTGGTCGCGGGCGCGGGCCGGGCGTTCAAGGACTCCGGTACGGACGGCCGGGTCGAGATCGTCGGGGGCGACTTCTTCGACTCCGTACCGCCGGGCGCCGACGCGTACCTGCTCTCCAACGTCATCCACGACTGGGACGACGCGCACTCGCTCACCATCCTGCGCAACTGCCGGGAGGCGCTCGCCGAGGGCGGCCGGGTGCTGCTGGTCGAGGCGGTCATGCCGGACCGGAGCGAGCCGTCGCCGACGGTCACCCTGATGGACCTCAACATGCTGGTGCTCTGCGGCGGCCGCCAGCGCACCGAGGCCGAGTTCGCCGCTCTCTTCGAGTCGGCCGGCCTCAGGCTCACCCGGATCGTCCGGGCCGGACTGCACAGCGTCGTCGAAGCAGTCCGCGCCTGACCCCGACCCGAACCGAAACGAAGGACTGGAACCCATGCCGTTCATCACACCGGACAACGGATCGCTCACGGTGTTCAACCTGTTCGACACCACGAGCACCGATGCGCAGAAGGTCCTGCTCGACACCATGAAAGGGATCATCAACGGGGCGAACTACCCGGGCTGGCGGTCCTCCACCCTGCACGGCGGGCTGGACCGGCCCTGCGCCGCGAACTACATCCAGTGGCGCAGTGTGGCAGACCTCCAGGAACGCTACGAGGGTGAGAACTTCAAGCACAACACGGTGCCCCACTTCAGCGAGCTGACCACCTCGGTCCACCTGCTCAAGACGGAGGTGGTCTCCACCCGGCTGCACGCCTCGCTGGAGCACATCGAGATATCGCCCGAGCGGGACGACTTCACCGTCATCGTCATCATGGGCGTCGAACCGTCGAACCAGGCGCGCCTGGTGGAGCTGTTCACGGAGCCCGACGCGTGGATGCAGGAGGTGCCGGGCTTCCGCTCCAACTCGATCCTGCGCGGGCTGGACGGCGACTACGTCGTCAACTACGCCCAGTGGGACGACCGCGAATCCTACGAGCGGTTCCACAAGCTGCCCGAGGAGGACCGCCCCGCACACTCCCGGGCGATGCGGGCGAAGGCGCGGCCGCTGCTGACGTCCCGGTCGTCGAACACGTACGAGGTCGTGTACTCCCGGTCCGCCGCCGACCAGCCGGCAGGTGGCCGGTGACCGCCACGATCCGCCCTTCCGCCCCCGCCGGGGCCCGCGGTTCGCGGCCCGTTCCCGACCCGGTCGTCGTCGGGCCCGAGGACCACCGCTACGCGGAACTGGTGCGGGGCGACAACTACCGGTTCGTCGGGCAGCCGGACCGGATCGAGCTGGTCCGCACCACCGAGCAGGTCGTCGACGCGCTGCGGCGGGCCCGGGCGGCGGGCCTGCGGATGGCCGTCCGCAGCGGCGGGCACTGCGGGGAGGCGTTCGTCGCCGACCCCGGGGTGCGGGTCGTCCTGGACCTTTCGATGATGTCGGAGGTGTACCACGACCCGGAGCGCGACGCCGTCGCGATCGAGGCGGGGGCGACCGTCGGGCACGTCTACAAGACGCTCTACCGCAACTGGGGCGTGACCCTTCCCGCCGGGGTGTGCACCGCGGTGGGCGCGGGCGGCCACATCAGCGGCGGCGGGTACGGTCCGCTGTCCCGGTTGCACGGGCTGGTCGCCGACCATCTGTATGCCGTCGAGGTCGTGCACGTCGACGCCGACGGCGAGGTGGCCGTCACGGTCGCCACCCGCGAACCCGACGACCCCCACCGGGAGTTGTGGTGGGCGCACACCGGCGGGGGCGGGGGCAACTTCGGCATCGTCACGCGGTTCTGGATGCGCTCCCCCGGGGCCGTGGGCTCCGACCCCGCGGAGCTGCTGCCCAAGCCGCCGCCCTCGCTGCTGCTCGCGATGGTCAACTGGTCGTGGGAGCAGGTGGATCTGCCGGCGTTCACCCGGATCATCAAGAACTTCATGGCCTGGCACGTGGAGCACAGCGCCGCCGGCTCGCCGTACGCGGGCCTGTTCGCCTCCCTGTGGGTCCGGCACCGCTCCGGCGGCGACCTGACCATGTTCGTCCAGATGGACCCCACGGCGCCGAACGCCGATGCCGCCATGGGCTCCTTCCTCGCCGCTGTGGACGAGGGCGTCGGGGTGGAGCCGTTCGCGATCCGGTACGAACTGCCGTGGCTGACCGCGGCCCGGCACATGGGCCAGGGCGACTCCGGTCCGGTGCTGGGCGCGAGGACCAAGTCCAAGGCCGCGTATCTGCGGGGCGTCCACACCGACGAGCAGATCGCCGGGCTCTACCGGCACTTCACCCGCGAGGACTACTTCGGCCGTGAGTCGCTGATGATGCTCAACGGGTACGGCGGCGCGATCAACGCGGTGGCGCCCGGTGACACCGCGTCCGCCCAGCGCGATTCGGTGATCAAGGCCGCCTACTCGGCCGCCTGGAACGACCCGGGCGAGGACGAGCTCCACATCGCCTGGCTGCGCGGCCTGTACGGAGAGCTGTTCGGCGCCGCCGGCGGCGCCCCGGTCTCCGACGAGCTGAGCGACGGCTCGTACATCAACTACCCCGACATCGACCTGGCCGACCCGGAGTTCAACACCTCGGGCGTGCCCTGGCACCAGCTCTACTACAAGGAGAACTACGTCCGTTTGCAGGCCGTGAAGGCGGCCTTCGACCCACTCGACGTGTTCCACCACCAGCTGTCGGTGCGGCTCCCGTCGTCCGGCACGACGACGACCGCGTCCACACCCCGAGTGCGGGAGAACCAGATGACCTACGCCTCCGACCACATCCCCGACCGGTACGACTTCGAGGACATGTACACCGGCGCGGCGGACGCTCCGCCCGTCCAGCCCTGGGACATCGGCAGGCCGCAGCCGGCCCTGGTCGCGGTCGAGGAGGCCGGTCTGATCGCCGGGAGCGTCCTGGACGTCGGCTGCGGGCTCGGGGACAACGCCTCGTTCCTCGCCTCCCGGGGCCACGCCGTCACCGCGGTCGACGTGTCGGCGACAGCGGTGGCCGAGGCCCGTCGGCGGGCCGAGGCCAAGGGCGTGGACGTCGAGTTCGTCGTCGGGGACGCCACCCGGCTGAAGGGCTTCGAGGGCCGCTTCGACACGGTCGTCGACAGCGCGTGCTTCCACGCGCTGGCCGAGGACGAGCGGCAGCGCTATCTCAGGGTGCTGCACGACGCCTGCCGACCGGGGGCCCGGTTGCACATGTTCTGCTTCGCCGAGGAGCTGGACGCGCCGTTCCCCGGCCCGCACCGGCACAGTGCGGTGAACCTCCGCCGGATGGTCGGGAGCGTCTGGGACGTCGTGGCCATCGAGGCCGTGGCGTACGCCAGTTCGCTGCGGCCCGAGGACATCGCGGCCATGATCAAGGAGGAGTATCCGGACGCCGAGGTCACGGCGGACCAGTTGCAGGGTCTGGCGCTGGACGAGACGGGCCGGGCGACGATGCCGGTCTGGCACGTGACGGCCGAGCGCCGGGGCTGAGTCCGCGGGGCTGCCGCGCCGGGTCGGCTGACGTCGGCGTGGGGCCTTTCGGATCCTGGTCGGTCCGGAAGGCCCCGCCGTGCGCTCCGGCAGGGACTACTGCCGGGATGCGTGCAGGAAGCGGCCGGTCATCGACTCCCCGGTCCTCGGCATCCGGCCGGGAGGACCTTCGTAGACGATGCGGCCACCCTCGTCACCGGCGCCGGGGCCCAGGTCGACGACCCAGTCGGCGCGGGCGATGATGTCCAGGTTGTGTTCGATCACGATGACCGAGGCGCCGCCGTCGACGAGCCCGTCCAGCAGCCGGATCAGGTTGTCGACATCGGCCAGGTGCAGCCCGGTGGACGGCTCGTCGAGGATGTAGATCTTCGCGTTCTTGCGCATCTCGATGGCCAGCCGCAGGCGCTGACGCTCCCCGCCGGACAGCGTGGTGAGCGGCTGCCCGAGGCTGACGTATCCGAGGCCGACGTCCTTCAGCGCGGCGAGCACCGGGGTGACGGACTTCTCCGTGAAGAAGTCCGCCGCGGTGTCGACGGACATCGCCAGCACGTCGGCGATGCTCTTTCCGCGCAGGTGGTAGGAGAGGACCTCGCCGGTGAACCGGCGGCCGTCGCACTTCTCGCAGGTGGTCGGCACGGCGGTCATGTAGCCGAGGTCCGTGTAGGTGACACCGAGCCCCTTGCAAGTGGGGCAGGCGCCCTCGGAGTTCGCGCTGAAAAGCGCGGCCTTGACGCCGTTGGCGCCGGCGAAGGCTTCGCGGATGCCGTCGAGCAGGCCGGTGTACGTGGCCGGGTTGGACCGGCGGGATCCCTTGATGGGCGACTGGTCGACGATCGCGGCCTCCGCGTCCTTCGGCAGGGACCCGAGCACGAGGGAGCTCTTGCCCGCCCCGGCCACGCCGGTGACGGCCGTGAGCACGCGGAGCGGGATGCTGACGCTGACGTCGCGCAGGTTGTGCAGGGACGCCGACTTGATGTCGAGCGAGCCGACGGGTTCGCGCACCTCGGTCTTGAGGGGCTGACGGACCGAGAGGTGGGCTCCGGTCGGGGTTCCCGACTTCTTCAGGCCGGCCACGTCGCCCTCGTAGATGACCTGTCCCCCGTTGAGCCCGGCGCCCGGGCCGATGTCGACGACGTGGTCGGCGGCGGCGATGACCTCGGGGTTGTGCTCGACGACCAGCACGGTGTTGCCCTTGTCCCGCAGGCGCTCCAGCAGGCCGATCATGCGCCTGGTGTCATGGGCGTGCAGGCCCGCGGTGGGCTCGTCGAAGACGTACGTGAGCTCGGTGAGGCTGGAGTCGAGGTGGCGGACCATCTTGATGCGCTGGGCCTCGCCGCCGGACAGGGTGCCGGCGGCGCGGTCGAGGCTGAGGTAGCCGAGCCCGATCTCCACCAGATTGTCGAGGATGGAGACCAGACCGGCCTTGAGCGGGGCGATCCCGCGGTCGGGCAACGTGGCGGCCCACTGGCTCAGTTCGGTGATCTGCATGGCGTTGCAGTCGGCGATGCTCACGCCGTCGATCCGGCAGGCGCGGGCGGCCTCGTTGAGCCGGGTGCCGGAGCAGTCGGGGCACGGGCCGGTGGTGCCGATCGCCTCGACGGCCCGCCGTACGTGCGGGCGCAGCGAGTCGGGGTCCTTGGAGAGGTAGAGGCGTTTGATCTTGTCCAGGACGCCTTCGTACGCCATGTTGTAGCCGCCGGTCTTCACGACGTCACCGGTCCCGGTGAGCAACTGCTCCCAGTCCTCCTCGGTGAACTTCCCCAGCGGCAGGTCGTTGTCGAAGAACCCGGACTCGGTGTAGATCTTCCAGAAGACCGAGCCGACGGCGAAGTTGGGGAAGGTGATCGCCCCTTCGTTGAGGGACAGCGAGCGGTCGAAGATCCCCTCGACGTCGAGGGCCGAGGTGCGCCCGACGCCCCCGCACTCCTGGCACATGCCGGCCGGATCGTTGAACGAGAGAGCGCTGGGGCTCGGCACGGCCGGGGTTCCCACCCGGGCGAAGACGATACGGAGCATCGTCCAGGTGTCGGTCACGGTGCCCACCGTGGAGCGGGAGTTGGCTCCGATGCGTTCCTGGTCGACGACGATGGCGGCGTTGAGGTTCTCCAGGCTGTCGACGTCCGGGCGGGGCAGCGTCGGCATCTGCGACTGGAGGAACGCCGGGTAGGTCTCGTTGATCAGGCGCTGCGACTCGGCGGCGATCGTGTCGAACGCGAGCGAGGACTTGCCCGAGCCGGAGACTCCGGTGAAGACGACGAGGTTCCTCTTGGGGATGTCGAGGTCGACGCCGGTGAGGTTGTTCTCGCGGGCTCCCCGGACCCGGATCACCTGGACTAAGTCCGCCGGGGCCCCGGCCGCACGTGCTGATGCTTTCGATGAGCTCACTCTGTCATCCGTTCCTTGTGCAGGGGTGTGTGACATGGAGGGTGGCGATCGGCACGGCGCCGTTCCGCTCCCCGGGCAGGCCAGGGAGCGCCGAGAGTGGTTCGGGCCGGGAGGGTGGTGTGGATGCGGCCCCGGTGCGGGCGGTGCGGCCGGTGCGCCGTTCGGCCGCCGCCGGCCCTGCCGCCGGCCTGCGCCTCGCGCGGGCCCAGGGGTGCCGGGTCAGGCCTTGCCGTGCGCGCGGGGCCCGTTCGGGCGGCGCTCGTCGTACTCGTTGGCGAGCAGGTGGTCCATGGTGTCGCGGAGTTGGGCGATGAAGTCCTCGAACTGCTTCAGCTGCGCGGGGGTGTACTGCGCCATGGCCTCGGCCATGCGCTCGGCGTAGGGACCGAAGAACTCCTCGGCCCGCGGCCTGACGTCGGGGCTGCTGCGCAGCGTGACGATCCGGCGGTCGGTGTGCTCCCGGGTGCGGATGATGTGTCCGGCCGTCTCCAGGCGGTTCAGCAAGGTCGCGGTCGCGCCGGAGGAGAGGGAGATGCGCTCGCTCAGCCGGGCGGGGGACAGCGGAGCACCCTGGTCCTCCGCATAGAGGATCTCGGCCAGGGCGGCGGCGTCGGTGGAGTGCAGCCCGAGCCAGCTCGCGAAACGCTGCGTGAACTCGGTGTAGTTCGCTCCGAACGCTCGGAGCCCGTCCATGAGGCGGTCACGCTGGGCCTCAAGTGCGCCGGACTCCGTTTCCTCCATCGACATGCTCCGCTTCCCGATCTGCCTGGGTGACACGTTCCGTCACCGGGTTTGACAACTTACCCGAGGGAAAATATCTTCACCGTAAAGATACACCAGCGGGGAGGTAGCTCGGGCGAGGCGGGGCCGGACGGACCGACACGGGGGCGGGGATCGCGAGCGACGATTCGCGACCGTGGAAAATTCACGGCCTCTATATGAACAATCAACATTCACTCCGCCTCTCACGGAAAGAAAGACGGAGAAGTGACCCGGATCTCTTTTCTGAAATCCGGAAGCCATGGACAAACCCGACCCGGACCGCATACATTCTTCTCGTCAGGCACGTGCACTACAAAGGTGATCGTCGCGGAGGCTGGCATTGACCCCAGCTGAAGCTTGGGGGCTGCTGAATGTCGTTGCATACATCCGTGACACGCAAAGGGCCAGAGGGGACGCCATGAAGGCCCTCGTGCTGGCCGGGGGCTCCGGCACACGCATGCTCCCGCTCACCCACACCACCGCGAAGCAGCTGGTGCCCGTCGCCAACAAACCGGTCCTTTTCTTCGGACTGGAGGCCATCGCCCAGGCCGGGATCAAAGATGTCGGCGTCATCGTCGGTGACACCGCGGACGAGATACGCGAAGCCGTCGGCGACGGATCGAAATTCGGCCTCGACATCACTTACATTCCCCAGCACAAACCGCTCGGTCTGGCCCACGCGGTCGTGATCGCCCGTGAATTCCTCGGCGACTCGGACTTTGTGATGTACCTCGGTGACAATTTCATCGTGGGTGGCATCACGGACCTCGTGGAGAATTTCCGCCGCGAGCGGCCGGACGCGCAGATCCTGCTGACCCAGGTCTCCGACCCCACCGTCTTCGGCGTGGCGGAGCTGGACGGGGAGGGACGCGTCGTGTCCCTGGAGGAGAAGCCCACGGCACCCCGGAGCGACCTCGCGATCGTCGGCGTCTACCTCTTCACGCCGGCCGTCCACGAGGCGGTGCGCGCGATCGAGCCGTCGCTGCGCGGGGAGCTGGAGATCACCCATGCCCTCCAGTGGCTCATCGACGAGCAGCGGGACGTGCGCTCGACGACGGTGCCCGGCTACTGGAAGGACACCGGCAACTTCATGGACATGCTGGAGGTCAACCGGTTGGTGCTGGAGACCCTGGAGCTCCGCATCGAGGGCGACGTCGACGAGGAGAGCCAGATCATCGGCCGGGTCCGGATCGAGGAAGGGGCGCAGGTGCGCAGGTCGCGCATCGTCGGGCCGGCCGTCATCGGCCGGTCCACGGTGATCAGCGACTCCTACATCGGCGCCTACACCTCGATATCGGAGGACTGCCGGATCGAGCACAGCGAGATCGAGTTCTCCATCGTGCTGCGGGGTTCGTCGATCATGGGGGTCGGGCGGGTCGAGGCGTCCATGATCGGACGCAACGTCACGGTGGTCCCGGCCCCCGCCGTTCCGCACGCCCACCGACTCGTCCTCGGCGACCACAGCAGAGTGCAGATCTCCTCATGAGCCCGACCGAGGTCCTGGTGACCGGAGGCGCGGGGTTCATCGGCTCCCATTACGTGCGGACGCTGCTGGGCACCGATGGTCCGGGCGATGTCGCGGTGACCGTGCTGGACAAGCTGACCTACGCGGGGAACCCGGCCAACTTGCGCGCGGTCCACGACGATGCCCGCTTCAGTTTCGTCCAGGGCGACATCTGCGACGAGCAGCTCGTCGCCCGGCTGACCGAGCGGGCCGGCCATGTGGTGCACTTCGCCGCCGAGTCCCATGTGGATCGCTCCATTCTCGGCTCGGCCGCGTTCGTGCGGACCAATGTGCTGGGCACTCAGGTCCTGCTCGACGCGGCACTGCGGGCCGGTACCCGGACCTTCGTCCATGTCTCCACGGACGAGGTCTACGGGTCGATCAGTGAGGGGTCCTGGCGGGAAGACCATCCCCTGAACCCGACATCTCCGTACTCCGCCTCCAAGGCGTCGAGCGATCTGCTGGCCCTGAGCTACCACCGCACGCACGGCCTGGACGTACGCGTGACCCGGTGCTCCAACAACTACGGCCACCACCACTTCCCGGAGAAGGTCATCCCGCTGTTCGTGACCAACCTGCTCGACGGGAAGAAGGTCCCCCTCTACGGAGACGGGCGCAACGTCCGCGACTGGCTGCACATCGACGATCACGTGCGGGGGATCGAGCTGGTGCGGACCGCGGGACGTCCGGGCGAGGTGTACAACATCGGCGGCGGCACCGAGCTGACCAACATCGAACTGCTGAAGCTGCTGCTGGCTCAGTGCGGGGCGGACTGGAAGATGGTGGAGTACGTCGCCGACCGCAAGGGACACGACCTGCGCTACTCCGTCGACTGGACGAAAATCCGCACCGAGTTGGGATACCAGCCGCAAAAGGATTTCGCCACGGGGCTCGCCGAGACCGTTTCCTGGTACCGGGAGAATCGGAGGTGGTGGGAGCCACTGAAGGACCATGCGGCGCTGTGACGCGTAAGAAGTCGGCACGTGGCCTGAATTAATCGGGCAGTCGCTCGAACGCAGAGACGTGCCCGACCGGAGAGAGGCGAAGAGGCAATCTTAGGTTGCCCGCCTTCCGTACGTATGTAGCCAGAAGGTAAAGAATCCTGTAAAAAACGCTCATCAGCAGATAGGATCCTGTCCGACCAGTGCAGCGAGGGGTCTCCAGCTCCTTGCGTTCACCCTGGAGGGCATGTGATTAAGGTTCTGCTCGCCGAAGAGTTGCACATGGTACGGGGGGCTTTTATCGCGCTGCTGACGCGAGAGAACGATATCGATGTCGTGGCAGAATTGGGCGACGGCTCGAAGATACTTCCCATGGCTCGTCTGCATCGGCCGGATGTCGCGGTGATCGACATTGATATGCCCGGTCAGGACGATCTCTCGACGATCGAGAAGGTTCATGCCGAGTTACCGAAGACGCGAGCTCTGATTCTCACCAATCACTGGCGACCCACAACGGTGCGCAGGGCCCTGAACATGGGGGTCGGCGGATTCCTGCTCAAGGACTCACCGCCGGAGAACCTCGTCAGCGCGGTCCGCGAGCTCTCAGCCGGGCGCCGGGTGATCGACGCGGATCTGGCCGTATCCGCCTGGAAGGCGCCGACACCTCCCCTCACCGACCGCGAGATGGAGGTGCTGCGCCTGGCCGCCGGGGGTGAAGGCGTGGCCGATATAGCGGCACGCCTTCACCTCTCCCCCGGCACCATACGCAACTACCTCACCACCGTGGCGACAAAACTCAACGCGCGCACGCGCGTGGACGCCGTCCGCATCGCCGTCGATGCCGGCTGGCTGTGATCACTTTGCGGGAATCATCCGGCGAATGAGCCCGACCCCCTTCGCCGGATGATTCCCGCCCCGTGTGCCTGGCATCAGTATCCCCTAAATTCGCTGCACCCGGTAGTAGATCTCGCACGACACCGGCATGAATTTACCATGATCGAACCGGAAGTTTTCCCTGCGCCTTCATGACAGATGCACTGCCGCACGAACTTCTTCTCGAATACCTTTGAAGCGCGAAAAGGTCATCGGTACATGCCGGAGCCGGGGGAAGTGAAACACTGCTATGGGATGCTTGCCGCCAAGCAATGCGAAACACGAAAAGCAAAACAGGTCACACAGTTGCTCCACAGAAAACACCAATACAGTTCTGTGCGGAGGATGCACTGAGCAGCTTTCCACCTTCCTGCGAGAGCTACCCGCCCTGTATCTCCATTGCGGGGCCTTACTCGGGGGCACACACACGCCGCAGGAAAAGGTGTCGAATTCCGGTCGGGGGCAGGGGATGCCGTTCAACACGGCGGCGGCCGACGTACGCGCCCACATCATCGCGCTGCTGGCGTCCTGGGCGTCCCTCGTCGCGGACGAGCGCGCCGTCGAGGCACCCCCGCGCAGGGTGGACCTGCTGGCCGGCTTCGTCCGGGCGAACCTGACGTGGCTGTCCGGCCACGGCGCGGCCCAGGACGCGGTCGAGGAATTCGGCGTCCTCACCCGGGCCGCACGCCGGGTCTGCGAGCCGCGGCCGGTGCGCACCGTCCCGGTCGGCGACTGCGTCCGGGCCGGTTGCACCGGGAAACTGCGCGCCGTGGTGAAAGCCGTTTCGGGCATCAGTCCGCGGCCTTCGGAGATACGGTGCAGCGCCGACGAATCGCATTGGTGGGCGTACGAGGAGTGGACGTCCCTGGAAACGGGAGTGAAGAGGCGTTCGGCCGCCGTCCGCACCTGGTACAGCGTGTCGGACATCGGCCTTTTGCGGGGCATCCCGGCCGGGAGCATCTACCGGCTCGCCAATCAGCACCAATGGCGTCGCCAGAAGGTCTCCGGGAAGGTCTACTACCACCATGCGGACGTCACCGCCGCATTGGGCGGATGACCTGACGCAGACAAGGGGGTGGGGGGGGGGGGGGGGGGGGGGGGGGGGGGGGCGCCCCCCCCCCCCCCCCCCCCCCACCCCCTGTTCGCGTCTCAGGCGGCCGCCTCCAGCCGGGCCAGCCCCCGCGTCCAGCCCTCCCAGGCATCGCGGCCCGGGGGCGCCAGCAGCGGAACCACCGTGCTGCGCCGCTGCACCACCGAGGGGTGTCGGCGCGCCAGGGTCGCGAGCGCCGCGGCGGGACCGCCGTCCACCACCACGTGACCGTCGCCGTCGAGCAGGGCTTCCAGCGCCGGCCAGAACAGCACCGGAGCGGCCATCTGCCCCGCCCAGAACTCCGGCCGGGTGGCCTCCGCCTGAGTGACGTACCGTCCGGTGCGGGTCGACAGGACCAGGATGCCCGGCGGACGCAGTGTCTCCGCCGCGATCGCCTCACCGAAGGCGCGGGAGGCCCGGTCCATCGCCGGTGAGTGCCACGGTTCGAGCGCCCGCACCCGACGCACGATCATGCCCGCCTCCCGCAGGGCGACCTCGGCCTCGGAGAGCCGCGGTTCCGGCCCCGCGAGAATCGTCTGGCGCGGGCCGTTGTGGGCGCCCAGCACCACCTCCTGCCGCAGGAACGGGTTCCGGAGGCGGTCGAGCACCTCCTCCGGTGTCCCCGCCACGGCCAGCATCCCGCCGGGAGGGGCCTCGGCGAGCGCGGCGCAGCGGCCCGCGATGATCCGGGCGGCGGCCTGCGGGTCGAACACCCCGGCCAGCGTGGCTGCGGCCAGCTCCCCCACGCTGTGGCCGATCAGCGCGGCCGGGCGGATCCCGCGGTCGGCCAGTACCCGGCCGATCCCGTATCCGATCATGAAGAGCAGGGGCTGCGCGGTCGTGCCCCGGTCCGCCGGTGCGCCGTCCACACAAGCCAGCCAGTCGTCGCGGACGACGGTCCCCCGCGGCCCGAGGGCTTCGAGGAACGCGTCGGCCACGGCGGTGAAGACCGGCTCCCGCTTGTACAGCTCGACGGCCATACCGGCGTGCTGGAACCCCTGCCCCGGCAGCATCAGGACGACGGGCCGCCCGCTCATGCCGACCCCGCCTTCTGCCGGTCCGGCGCCGCGAAGGCCGCGAGCACCCGGTCCAGATGGTCGCCGTCGGAGGTCCTGAACGTGTCGGCGCCCGGGCACAGCCGGCCGCACAGCGTACTCAGCGTCTTGCCCGGTCCGACCTCCACGAAGCGATCGACGCCCTCCTTCGCCAGCGCCTCTGCGGTGTCGGCCCACAGCACCCGGCCGGTGAACTGCCGGCGCAGGCAGTCGGCGGCCTCCCGGGCGGTGCGCACGGGCGCGGCGGTGACCGCGGAGAACACCGGGATCACCGGGTCGCGCAGCGGCAATGCCTCCAACGCCCGGCCGAACTCCATCTCGATGCCGGAGAGCAGGCTGCAGTGGGCCGCGCCGCCCACCTCCAGCGTCAACGCCCGTCGCGCGCCCGCGACTTCGGCGAGTTCGAGCAGGCGGGCCACTGCGCCCCGGTGACCGGAGACCACGATCTGCCGGTGGTCGTTCCGGTTGGCGATCTCGACCACCTCGCCGGTGGCGGCGGCCGCCCGGGCGCAGAGCTCCTCGACCTCGGCCAGGGTCAGGCCGATGACGGCGCCCATGCTGCCCGGGACGCTGCGGTTGACCGATTCCATCAACTCCCCGCGCAGCCGGACCAGGCGCAGGCCGACGGTCCAGTCGAGCACGCCCGCCGCGACCATCGCGGCGAACTCGCCCAGGCTGTGCCCGGCCACGGCATCGGGCTCGACCCCGTACGCCCGGAGCACTTCGAGGGCCACGACGCTGGTCAGGAAGACGGCCGGCTGGGTCACCGGCATGGCGCGCAGTTCCTCGGCCGGCCCCTCCCAGCACAGCTCGCTCAGCGGCATCCCCAGGATCTCGTCGGCGACCCGGTAGTGGGATGCAAGAAATCCGGGGTGGCGCTCGACCAGCGCGCGGCCCATGCCGACGCGCTGCGAACCCTGCCCCGGAAACACGAAGGCTGTCATGCTCATGTGCGATACCACCTTCCCTTCTGCGGACCGCGGCGCTCAGGTCACCCTGAGCGCCGCGATGGGGCACACCCGAACCGCGCGTATGGCGGCGGCCTGCTGATCCGCCGGTACCTCGCCTTCGAAGAGGAGCTCGGCGTATCCCTCGTCGGCCTGCAACAGAGCGGGGGCCGCGCCTTCGCACAGCCCGTGCCCCTCGCAACGGCTCCGGTCGACGGTGATCCTCATCCTGGCGGCCTTTCCGTCGACGCGGATCAGGGGTGGAGCGTCACGGGCATGGACGCGATGCCGCGGATCGTGTTGTGCAGGCGCCAGGTCGGCTCGCCGATCTCGATCGAACGGACCTTGCTGGTCAGCGACTTCAGGAGGCTGTGACTCTCCAGGCGGGAGAGCGCCTGGCCGACGCAGCCGTGGATGCCATGCCCGAAGCCGACGTGCTGCGCGACGCCGGGCCGCTGGATGTCGAACTTCTCCGGGTCGGTCCACTGCCGCTCGTCGCGGTTGGCGGAGCCGTACAGGAAGAGCACCCTTGAGCCCTCCGCCACCAGTGCGCCGCCCAACTCCCGCTCGCGGGTGGCCAGCCGCGTGAAGCCGCGCAGGGGGGATTCGATGCGGATGATCTCGTTGAACGCCGACGGGATGAGGGACTCGTCGCCGCGCAGCAGCTCCCACTGGTCCGGGTGCGATCCGAACAGCCACATCATGCTGGACAGCGCGCTGACGGAGGTGTCCATCGAGGGGGCCAGGAAGTCGCCCAGGAGCCCGGGCAGGAGGTACTCCTCGATCTTTCCCTCCTTGGCGTCGCTCACCAGCTGGGCGCCCCAGCTGCCCGGCCGCAGGTTGCCCGGGATCGACATCCGCTGGAGGAACTCCGACATCTCCTGGAGCAGCGGGAACCCGGCCATGGTGCGTTCGTTGAGCGGGCCGAAGGCGTTGAACCCGGCGGTCGCCCACTCCAGGAGCCGCTCCTTGCCCTCCTCGACGGGCCAGCCGAGCAGGTCGGGCACGACGGCGAGCGGGAACGCCTGCGCGAAGTCGGTGACCGCGTCGAAGGTGCCCTTTTCGATGAGCTGGTCGACGAGGGTGTCGGCCCATCCCGCGATGTAGTCCTGGAACTGCTCCAGCGCCTTGGGCTTGAGATGCCGGGCCACCAGGCTGCGCACATAGCCGTGGTACGGCGGATCGCTGGTGAAACTGCTGCCTTTCTGGGCCTTGTTGAGCGTCTCGGTGAGCCCGACGCCGGACGCCGACGAGAAGGTCGTCGGGTCGTGGAGCGCGTCGTAGACCTCCCGGTAGCGGGCGGCCGCGAAGACCTGGTGGGCCTCCAGCCAGACCACCGGGCCCAGCTCGCGCAGCCGCCGGTAGTCCTCGTAGGGCGAGAGGATCGACTCGTCGGTGTAGGGGTCGATGTCGGTACGGGGAATGGTGAGCGCCGCCATGCGGATCTCCTCGGGTCAGCTGTGGGCTCAGTGGCCCAGAAGGTGGGCGTTGACGACCCGGACGAGGTCGCGCGGGGTGTCGATGTCGACGAGCGCCGAGTCCTCGAACTCCAGTCCGTACTCCCGGCCGATCCGGCTGCCGGTCTCCAGCAGGGCGAGCGAGTCGTATCCGAGATCCACGAAGGTGGTGTCCAGGATGTCGGCTTCGAGCGCGCTGCCGCCGCCCGCGCCCTCCCGGAGAATGCGCTTGAGATCCTCAATGCCGAACTGCTGGCTCATACGTCCGTCCTGTTCGAAGGGGAATGGGATCGGCCGCCGGGCGGGGCACCCGGTGCCGACAGCTGTGCGGGGCGCGGTGAGGTCACTCGTCCGTTCCCCGCACCACGACCGCGGAGTTGAACCCGCCGTGGCCCCGCGCCAGGACGACGGCGGTACGCACCGGGGCCCGCCGGGCCTCGGTCACCAGGTCGAGGTCGTACCTGTCCGCGCGGGCGACATTGACCGTCGGCGGGATGACGCCATCACGGATCGACAGGAGCGCCGCCGCGACGTCGAGCGGGGCGGCCCCGGCCGCCAGGCGTCCGGTCATCGTCTTCGGAGCGGTGACGGCGACCGCGCCCGCGCCGAACAGGTCGCTCAGCGCGTCGGCCTCGATCCGGTCGAGCTCGGGCACGGCGGCGGCGTCCGCGAAGACCACGTCGACCTCGGCCGGGGAGATCCCCGCGTCGTCGAGCCCCGCCGCGACGGCCCGGCGCAGCCCGGGCTCGCGCCCGCTGCCCGGCCGCGGGTCCATCGTCGCGCCGTACCCGGCGATCTCTCCGTACACCTCAGCGCCCCGCTGCCGCGCGGATTCCGCGTCCTCCAGCACGAGCAGTGCGCCGCCCTCGCCCGGCACATGCCCTGCTGCCCGCGCGTCGAAGGGGAGGTAGGCGCGCTCGGGGTCCCGGGAGGTGCTCATCCGGTCGCCCGCCATCTGCGCCACCCAGCCCCACGGGCAGAGCGAGCCGTCCACGCCGCCCGAGATGATCCGCCGGGTGCCCTTGCGGATCTGCCGGCGGGACTGGGCGAGGGCGTCGAGCCCGCCCGCCTGGTCGCTCACGACGACCCCGCTCGGTCCCCGCATCCCGTGCTTGATGGAAATCTGACCGGTGTTGACGGCGTAGAACCAGGCGTAGGACTGGTACGCGCTGACGTACTTGGGGCCCTTGCTCCAGAGGTTCTCCAGCTCGCGCTGGCCGAACTCGAAGCCGCCGGCGGTCGCCGCGGTGATCACGCCCGTACTGAAGTCGGGCAGGTCCGACGGTGCGATACCCGCGTCCGCGAGGGCCCAGTCGGCGGCGGCGAGGGAGAGCCACGTCATGCGGTCGGTCTGCGGGATGAGCCGGCTCGACAGATGCGCGGCGGCGTCGAAGCGCACCTCGCCGGCCAGCTTCGCCGGATAGTCGGCGGTATCGAACCGGGTGAGCTCGCCGATGCCGCTGACCCCGGCGAGAGTCGACTTCCAATAGGCTTCGGTGCCTTCGCCGTTGGGCGCGATGACGCCCAGTCCGGTCACTGCTGCGGCCGTCATGAGGCCCCCCTCTCCGGGTCGGTCAGGACCATGGCGCTCTGGAACCCGCCGAACCCGCTGCCGACCGTGAGCACCCGGTCGGTGCGCCAGTCGCGCGCGGTCAACGGGACGTAGTCCAGGTCCAGTTCGGGATCCTGGTGGTGCAGGTTGGCGGTGGGCGGTACGACGTTCTCCTTGATCGCCAGCGCGGACGCGGCGATTTCGATGGAGCCGATCGCCCCGAGCGAGTGGCCCACCATCGACTTGATGGAGCTCACCGGCACCCGGTGGGCGTGCTCGCCGAGGCTGCGCTTGAAGGCGGCGGTCTCGTGCCGGTCGTTCTGCTTGGTGCCGGAGCCGTGCGCGTTGACGTAGTCGAGGTCGGCCGGGTCGAGCCGGGACTCGTCGAGCGCCGCGGTGATCGCCTCGGCCATCTCGACGCCGTCCGCCCGCAGTCCGGTCATGTGGTAGGCGTTGCTGCGGCCCGCGTAGCCGGTGATCTCCGCGAAGATGCTCGCCCCGCGCCGGCGCGCGCTGGTGTACTCCTCCAGCACGAAGCCGGCGGCTCCCTCCCCGAGGACGAAGCCGTTGCGCGTGCTGTCGTACGGGCGGGACGCGTGCTCGGGGTCGTCGTTGAAGACGCTCGTGGCCTTGATCGCGTCGAAGCACGCCACGGTGATGGGCGAGATCGGCGCCTCCGTGGCACCGGTGATCATCACGTCGGCCGCTCCGTCGCGGATCAGCTCGACGGCGTGCCCCACGGCGTCGATCCCC
This sequence comes from Streptomyces sp. NPDC050164, assembly GCF_044459945.1. Classification (NCBI taxonomy): domain Bacteria; kingdom Bacillati; phylum Actinomycetota; class Actinomycetes; order Kitasatosporales; family Streptomycetaceae; genus Streptomyces; species Streptomyces sp. NPDC050164. Next base: position 47,953 of record NZ_JBITJK010000011.1, on the reverse strand, counting down.
GAGGTGCAGCCGGTGGACACCACCGTGCCCGGCCCCTCCGCGCCGATCGACCACGCGACCTCGGTCGCGATCGAGCTCGGGACCAGGTAGTCGTACAGGTGCGGTGTCGCGTAGGTGTGGTCGACCAGGTGCCTGGCCCCGTCGTCGCTCACCACCCGGTACTCGTCCTCCAGGCTGGTGGTGGCTCCGACGGCGTTGCCGATCGTGACGCCGATCCGGTGGGGGTCGATCTCCGACAGCTCAAGTCCGCTGTCGAGGAGCGCCTCGCGGGTGCAGACCACGGCGAACTGGGCGGCCCGGTCCATCCGGCGGATCTCCTGGGAGCTCAGGCCGTGTTCCTGCGGATGGAAGTCGATCTCGGCCGCGACCCGGGAGCGGTAGGGCGCCGGGTCGAAGCGCGACAGCGTCCTGGTCGCCGTGCGCCCTTCGCTGATCAGAGCCCAGAAGTTCTTGGTGCCGACCCCTCCCGGTGCCAGCACCCCTATGCCGGTGATGACGACTCGTCGCCTCATGATTCTTCCTTCCGGAGATACGTCAGGAATGCGATGCCGAACGTGCTGGGGGCCTCCCAGCAGGGCTGTGGTGCGGATGTGTGCTCAGACCCGGGGAACTGCCGCGGCGGCGCCGAACCAGCGGTCCAGGGCGTGGTGCAGGGACGTCTGCGCCCGGTCGGTCCAGACGACGTGCCCGTCGGGGCGCACCAGGAGCGCGGTGGCTCCGTCGATGTCCGCCGGGCCCGCGCCGTCGACCACTCGCACCCGGTCGGCCCAGCCGCGGGCCGCTGCCCCGACCGGTGTTGCGCGGATGTGCTGCCCGTCGCGGGCCAGGGCGAGCAGGACGCCCCGGCCGTCGCCGAGGAGCCGGACGGCCGTGGTGGGTTCCCCGCTCACGGTGAGGTCGATGTCGGGGAGCCTCGCGCCGAGCAGCGGGGCGTCGTCGGCGCCCACGTCGTAGCGGACGTCCAGGCCGCTGACCATGGAGTCCAGGAGGGCGCGGGGCCCGGGCTCGGCCAGCAGTTCGGCGAGCACGCGGCGGACCGGCTCGGTCTCGGCGCCGCCGAACAGCAGCAGGCCCTGGGCCTGTACGTTCTCCAGCACCCGGCGTCCGACGGGGTGGCGTTCGGCGTGGTAGCTGTCGAGCAGTCCGGGCGGGGCCCAGCCGTGCACCTGCGCCGCGAGCTTCCAGCCGAGGTTCGCCGCGTCCTGGAGGCCGAGGTTGAGCGCCTGGCCGCCGACCGGCATGTGCGCGTGGGCCGCGTCACCGGCGATCAGCACCCGGCCCCGCCGGTAGCACGTCGCCTGCGCACAGCCGTCGTCGAAGGCGTCGGTCCAGCTCGCCGACGCGCCCGCGATGCTGTGGCCGGTGACCTCCTGCCACACCGCCGCGATCTCGTCGAACGGCGGCGGTCCGCTGCGCCCTCCCGGGAGGCGGCCGAAGGCGTGCACCATGACCCGGGTCACCCCGTCGGGCCGTCGGGCCGAGGTGGCGAAGCCGCGCGCGAACCGTTCGAAGCGGTAGGCGGGCACGTCCACCCCGGCGATGTCCGCGCGCAGGAGTTCCCGCGTGGGGGCGCTGCCGTCGAAGTCGATGCCCGCCAGCCGTCGTACCGTGCTGTCGGCGCCGTCGCACCCCACCACGTAGGCGGAGTGCAGGGTCCGGGGTCCGTCGGGGGTGCGAAACGCGGCGGCCACGCCCTCGTCCGTGACGGTGAGGGCATGGAGTTCGTGCTCCCGGTGGAGGTCCACGCCCATCGCGCGGGCCCGGGACCCCAGCACCGCTTCGGTGCGGAACTGGGGCACCTTCCAGTTGCCGATGTACCGGCTCCCCGACCCGTCGGCCCGGAACGACTGGCCGCCGAAGTGGCTGAGCGGTTCGTGCGTCAGCTCGCCGAACGCCTCCAGGAGCCCGCGCTGGTCCAGGAGTTCCATGGTGCGGGCGTTCAGCTGGGAGGCCCGCGACTCGGTCATCGGCGCGGCCAGCCGGTCGACGAGCGCCACCCGCACGCCGTGCCGGCGCAGGTCACCCGCCAGCAGCAGCCCGACCGGACCGGCCCCGACCACCAGGACGTGCGCGGCTTCGGCCGGATCCGGTGGCGTCATCGCCCGGATCCCGTAAGGCCCCCTCGCGGGGTCATGTCCCGCTGCCCTCGATGTGCGCCTTGGCGTGGGCGAGGGTGCTCAGGCTGTTGGTCCCCAGCGCCCCCCGGACCATCGCCCGGGCGTCGTCGAGCCCCGCGTCCGGGCCGAGGACCGCCGCGATGTTGGCCTCGTTGATGGAGACGGTGTGCTGCGAGGTGGCCAGCACGCCGTCGGCGTCCTCCTCGAACCGCCACTGCCCGGTGTGCAGCGTCATCAGCGCGGGCAGTTGGGTCTGCTTGTAGTAGATGCGGTCCGGGGCCAGGCACACCCGTACCGAGGTGGTGGTGTGGGTGGACCCGTCGACGGCGCGGGTGTCCATCTCCAGCAGTTGGAGTCCGCCGTCGTCCTGGAGGTTCACCCGCGCGACGTGCGGGAGGCGTTCTCCCCACAAGTGGGCCGCGTTGATGAAGTCGTAGACGTCCTCGGCCCGCCCCGCGATCCGGGTGGTGTCCTCGAATGCCAGGCGCACCTGGGCGCCGCGGAGCGCGGTCTCGGCCTTGAGCGCGCCCAGCTCCGCCCGGCTGTTGCGGTCGACGGCGGTGGCGATCCACTCCAGTGCCCCGGGGTCGTCGTCCACCGCCCGGTAGTCGTGCAGCAGCCGCACCCGGCAGCGGTCCTCGCCCCGGTCCTCGACGATCCAGGTGCCGCCCATCGCTGCGACCGGCGGGCTGGACACCTCCTGGCGGAACTCGATCCGGCCGTCGGCGGGCACCAGCCGCCGGCGGGAGGTCCACGTCTTCGCAGCTCCGTTGGCCGTGGCCCAGATCCGGATCCGCTCGTGCTCGCCCTCCCGCTCGACGCGCTCGACGTGGACGCTCGGCGGGAAGATCTGCGGCCAGTTCTCCACCTCCTCCAGCAGCCGGTAGACGTCCTTCGCCGAGGCGTCGACCGTGATCTCGTGTTCGACTTCGTGGACCTGGGGTCCGGACATGGTGCCTCCCGGCTCGTTCGGGAACGGGGTGTCTCGGGCGGCCGCGCTCACGCGGAGGTGATGAGCGCGATGAGTTCCCGGGGGGTGGTGACGGCGGTGACGGCATCGTCCTCCAGGCTGATGCCGTGCTCCCGGGAGATGAGCGCCGCGGTCTCCAGCAGCGCGAGCGAGTCGTAACCGAGCTCGGAAAACGACCGGTCGAGGATGTCGCCCTCCATGTCGATGTCCTCGTCCGCACCGGCGGCGCTGAACAGCGCCGTCTTGAGGTCGTCGACGGTGAACGCCGTGATGGTCATCCGTTTTCGTCCTTTCAGGATTCCTGTTCCCAGTGGTAGAAGCGCTGTGCCATCGCGTCCGCGGGCGAGCGCCAGGTCTCGGGGTCGTACGCGGTGATGTGCTTTTTCAGGTCGTCGCTGATCCTCGTGAACAGGGGGTGCGAGCGGGCTTCGGCGATCCGCTCCGAGCCGTCCTGTGAGGCGAAGTCCTGGAGGTGGAAGTACAGCCCCTGGTAGCTGAACAGCTGCCGGCGCAGGGTGCCCATGCGGTGCGGCATCTCCGTGCGGTCGAACTCCGCGAAGAGGGCACCGACGTCGTCGATCGACTTCGGGTCCAGGCGGGCGACGATCAGGGTGGTGTGCATGGCCTTCCTCGTCTCTCTGCGGCCCCGACGGGGCCGTCTGCGATGTCCTGGGGCCGGTTCTCAGGCGTGGGCGGCCGGCCCGGGGCCGAACCAGGTACGGAGTGCCTCGGTGAGCTCCCCGCCGTCGGGCGCCGCCCAGGCCACGTGGCCGTCGGGGCGCAGCAGCACCGCGCCCGTGCCCGCGAGCCGCTCGTCCGTCGAGGTCGCCGTGCGGACGTCGACGTGGGGCGCCCAGCCCTCGGCCGTACGGCGCACGGCGGGGTCGTCGGCCAGGTCGAGCAGCACCCCGCGCCCCGTGTGCAGCAGCCGCGTGGTGGTCGTGGGGCCGTCCGCGGTGCGCAGTTCGCAGGGCGGCATCCGCAGCCCGAGGAGGGGGTGGGCGCCGTCGGCGAGTGCGTAGCGGACGTCGAAGCCGGTGACCATCCCGGCCAGGTGCCGGGCGACGTCGTCGTTGCGCATCAGTTCGCCGAAGACGGCGCGCAGCGGCTCGACCTCCGTGCCGCCGAGGTAGAGGAGGCCCTGCGCGCGGGTGTTGGTCAGCACCCGCTCCCCCACCGGATGCCGCTCCTCGTGATACGTGTCGAGGAGTTCGGGGCCGCTGCGGCCGGTGACGACCGCGGCGAGCTTCCAGCCGAGGTTGACGGCGTCCTGCACCCCGACGCTCAACCCCTGACCGCCTGCGGGCAGGTGGATGTGGGCCGCGTCGCCCGCCAGCAGGACCCGCCCGACCCGGTAGTGGGCGGCCAGCCGGGAGGCGTCGGTGAAGGAGCTGATCCACCGGGCCTCGCCGTGGCTGATGTCCTCCCCGGTGAGCCGCTGCCAGGCGCCGGCCACTTCGTCGAAGGCGGGCGGGGTGCTGCGTTCGCCGGGCTGGGTGCCGCGTTCGCAGACGATGACCCGGTCCAGGTCGTCGCCAAGCCGGGCGGCCATGACCATGCCGCCGCGTACCCGTTCGCCGAGGAAGCGCGGGCGGATGGCGGCTCCGGCGACATCGGCGAGGAACATCTCGCAGGTCGCGTCCTGTCCGGGGAAGTCGACGCCCACGGCCTGGCGTACGGTGCTGCGCCCCCCGTCGGCGCCGACGAGGTAGGAGCAGCGCAGCACGCGCGGGCCGTCCGGTCCTGAGACCTCGACTGCGACGAACGCGTCCTTCTGGGTGACGGCGAGGACCTCGTGGCTCCGCAGGATCGTGGCGCCCAGGCCGGTGGCCCAGCGGGTCAGCACCGCCTCGGTCTCGGTCTGTTCGACGTTGCGCACGCCGAAGTGGCCGTCGGGCAGGACGGAGTAGTCCAGTTCGATGCCGCCGAAGTGGCCCTTGGTGCTGATCTCCGGGTTGCCGAAGTCCGCCAGCAGACCGCGCTGGTCCAGCACTTCGGTGGCGCGGGCGGTGAAGCCGAGTCCGCGGGACTCGCTGACGGGCTCCGCCAGCTTGTCGAGAACGATCACATCGGCTCCGCCGAGCCGTAGTTCGCCCGCCGTCATGAGGCCGGTCGGTCCGGCTCCGGCCACGATCACCTGCGCGTCGAGTTCCGGGGCGGCGGTCACAACTGCTGCCCCGCCTTGAGCCGTACCGGCTCCAGCGCCTGGCTCCAGGAGACGACCTGGTCGAGCACCAGCTCGACCGTCGCGGTGCTCTCCTCGGCGGGCCGGAACGTCGCGTGGTCGGCGAAGTCGGCGGCGAAGGTGAGCGCCGCCTGGGCGCGCACGGTGGCGACCTGGAGTTCGGACATGATCAGCCGGAGGTGCTCGACGGCACGGGTGGCTCCGGTGGGTCCGTATCCGACGAATCCGGCCGCCTTGTCGGCCCACTCCGCGAACAGGAAGTCGATCGCGTTCTTGAGCGCTCCGGGTACCGAGTGGTTGTACTCGGGCGTCACGAAGACGAACCCGTCCAGCCGCCGGATGCGTTCGGCCCAGGCGAGGGTGTGCGGGTGGGTGTAGGAGCCGGCCATCGGGGGGATCGGCTCGTCGAGGTGGGGCAGTGCCTGTTCGGCGATGTCGATGAGTTCGTACCCCGCGTCGTCGCGGCGGCCGGCGATGTCGAGGACCCACCGGGCCACCCCTTCACCGCTGCGTCCCGGCCGAGTGCTGCCGAGAATGATGCCGATTCGGGTCATGCTTGCTCCCGTGGAGGTGTGAGCAGGTGACGGGTGCGGGCCGGACCGGTGCCCCGGCGGGGGGCCGGCCGGGCCGGCGGACTGCGGGCTACTCGTCGTGATCTGCGTAATGCTTCTCCTCGATGCCGATGTGGTTGTCGGTGATGGTGACGTACCGCCGGCTCATCAGCGGGCTTTCGCTCAGCGACTCGATGAGCTCGCTGTAGTGGTCGACGTCGTCGAATTGCACGAGGAAGAAGTTCGTGTGCCGGGACCCGAAGGCCGCGGCGCGGAACGGTCGGATCTCAAGAAACTGGGCGTGTTTTCCGAGAATGGGAAAGAGGTGTTCCGCTTCGAACGTGTCGCGTTCGGAGGGGCTCATGACGAACCACTCCGGTTCGAACCGGACGCCGAGAAACGCCGTGTACTTCATGGGACTTCTCCTTGGGGGCGGTTCCGTACGCCGTGGGCCGTGCCGGTGGTGCGGGGGCGCTCAGAAGTTGCCGAGGCCGCCGCAGACGTTGATGGCCTGTGCCGTCACCGAGGCGGCGGTGTCGCTGACCAGGTAGCCGACCATGCCCGCCACCTCGTCCACGGTGGAGTAGCGGCCGAGCGGGATCTTGGCCTGGAACCTTTCGAGGATGTCGTCCTCGGTGGTCTCCCACGCCGCCGCGTATCCCCTGCGCACGCGTTCGGCCATCGGCGTCTCCACATACCCCGGGCAGACGGCGTTCACGGTGATGCCGGTCTTCGCGAGCTCGTTTCCGAGGGACTTCGTGAACCCGACGACGCCGTGCTTGGACGCCGAGTAGGGCGAGGCCAGGACGACGCCCTGCTTCCCGGCGGTGGAGGCGATGTTGACGATCCGCCCCCAGTTCTTGTCCCGCAGGCCGCCGACGGAGAGCACGTCCCGCGTGACCCGGAAGACGCTGTTGAGGTTCGTGTCGATGACGGTGTGCCAGGCCTCGTCGGTGAGGTCGGCGGTCACGCCGCCGCCTCCGGTGCCCGCGTTGTTGACGAGTACGTCGATCGTGCCGAAGCGCTCGACGGCGGCGGTCACCATGGCGCGCACCTGCTCGGAGGAGCGGACGTCGCAGTCGATGCCGTCGGCGTCGTGGCCCGCGGCCCGCAGCTGCTCCACCGTCAGCTTCACGGAGTCGGCGCTGCGCGCACAGATGAAGACGCGATATCCGATACTGCCGAGATGGTGCGCGACGGCCAGACCGATACCACTGGTCGCCCCGGTGACGATTGCTGTCTTCCCGTTGCCCTGCGTCATTCCGTCTCCTCACGTGGGGTCAAAAGCGCATGACGGCAACACCGTTGGCGGGCATGGCCGGTGGCGTCGCAATGAAAAAGACCCCGGAGATCTCCGGGGTCTTTCGGGAAAGTCCTCACTCGCGGGGCTCGGGCTCGATCCGAGTCAGAATCGGCCGAGCGTCAGGATTCCAGGCGAGTGCTCAATTGGCACAGAATTTCCAATGTGATGTATATGTTCTTCACTCCAGGTCGAGTTGTCAAGGGGGGTCTTCGGCAGTCAAGTCTCCTCCGTGCGTGGGCTGCTGTCCCTAGCGGGCGACGTAGCCACCGTCCACGGGGAGGGCGACGCCGATGACGAAACCGGCCCCGGGGCTGCACAGCCACAGGACCGCCTGGGCGATTTCCTCCGCGGTGCCGAGCCGGTTGATGGGCTGGTTGGTCTCGGCCTCGGCGCGGTCGAGCTCCCCCTTGGCGATCATGTCGCTGACCATGGGGGTGTCGATGGTGCCGGGGCAGACGGCGTTGATGCGGATCCCGCGGGGGGTGTATTCGAGGGCCGCGCTGGTGGTCAGGCCGACGACTCCGTGTTTGGAGGCGTGGTAAGAGGCTCGGCCGGGGAGACCGACGAGGCCGCCGAGCGAGGAGCAGTTGACGATGGCGCCGCTGCCCTGCGCACGCATGTGCCGCAGCTCGTGCTTCGGAACGGATGGCGAGCCCCACGTTGGACGACGAACTGCTCAGCACGGAGGCCGGTGTGGACGCGGAGCCGGCGAAGCGCACGACGAGCGCGCCGAGCACCGGGGTCGCGGCAGATGAGCCGGACATCGACTGAGGACATCCGGATGAGATCACATCTCCACGCAGTGACGGGTGCCCGCTGCTTCTCCCCACGCCCTGGCCCGGCCCTGGAGCGGGCACTGCAGGAGCCATCGATGCGCCCTGGCGACACTCTTGATGCGTGTGCTCGACGATTCGGTCCTGCTCCGAATGACGAGGATGGCGTCCGCGCGGTGACCAGCCGGTAGGCGACGACGAAGCTGGTGCAGCCGGTGCTCAGGTCGGCCACGGAATCGACGGCCGGCGAGGAAGGCGCGATGAGGGCCGCGCGGGGACGTGCTCCGCTGACTGCACTCACCCGCAAGACATTGTGTGGCCCGCGCCACTTACTAAGTACTCAGTTAGTGTGCTTTCATGTCGCCGTGACAGGGATGAAACCCCGCCGTCATGAGCTGGAAGGGATCCCTCGGCCTCACCCTGATCTCTCGCTCCCCGGCGGCGGCCAGACCGGCATCGAAACCACCGACCTCCCGTAAGAGCCCGCCCCCGGCTCGTCGTCGTCTTCTGACGTCACCGGGCCATCGCCCCACGGCCGCTCGATGAACACTCCTTGGCGCAGCTCAGCCCCGTGTGCACCCCTATCGAGGCTCCGGCGTGTCCGCAGTACGCAATCGTGCGCGGGTGGGCCGGTGTACTGCCCTCCCGTCAGGTCGAATCGAAGGAGAGCCGCATCATGCCACCCAGAACTCCGGTCCGGGCTCGCGCCGCCGGCGCAGCCCTCGTCCTGGCCGTCGCCGGACTCGGCACCACCGGCACCGGCACCGCCCAGGCCGCCGCCCCCACCGCACAGGTGTGGATCACCACCCCGGACGGCGCGAAGAAGCTGGCTGCTGAAGGCAGCGTCCCGTTCACCGGCACGCCGCAGGCCATCGACATACGCATCGACACCGGCAGCAAGGGCCAGCAGTTCACCGGTGCCGGCGCCTCGGTCACCGAAGCCTCCGCCCACCTCATCCAGAGCCTGCCCCCCGACAAGCGCGCCGACCTGATGACCTCGCTGTTCTCCACCAGCGGGGGCATCGGGCTCAACTACCTGCGTCAGCCGCTCGGCAGCACCGACTTCAACGCCACGAACAGCTTCTACAGCTACGAGGACACCCAGGGACAGTTCTCCATCGCCCGGGACCGAGCAGAGATCATCCCGGTCCTCCAGCAGGCCACCGCGGTCAACCCGGCGATCCGCTTCATGGGCTCCCCGTGGTCGCCGCCCGCCTGGATGAAAACCGGTGGCTCGCTGGGCGGCGGCAGCCTGAGGACCGAGTACTACCAGCCCTACGCCGACTACCTGGTCAAGTCCATCAAGGCGTACAAGCAGCAGGGCATCACGCTCACCGACCTCACGGTCCAGAACGAGCCCGAGTTCGCCACCAGCTACCCGTCCATGTCGATGCCCTCCGCCGAGCAGGCCGAGTTCTTAAAGGTGCTCGACGCCACCTTGAGTGCCAACGGACTGTCGACGAACATCCTCGCGTACGACCACAACTGGGACCACCCGAACTACCCGCTGGATGTGTTCTCCCGCACGTCCGGCATCCAGCGCGTCATCGGCGCCGCCTTCCACTGCTACGGCGGCACCCCCGCCGCGCAGCAGCGGATCGTCGACGCCGGCAAGCGCGTCTTCTTCACCGAGTGCTCCGGCACCGACAGCGCGGACGCGTCCAGGACCTTCGGCGACACGCTCCAGTGGCACGCCGAGAACCTGGTCGTGCAGAACATGCGCAACGGCGGCGAGACCGTCATCAACTGGAACCTCGCCCTCGACCAGAACGGCGGCCCTCACCAGGGCCACTGCGGCAACCGCTGCAACGGCATCGTCGAGATCGCGAACGGCAACGTCACCCCCGGCGCCGAGTACTACGTCCTCGGCCACGTCACCAAGTTCATCAAGGTCGGCGCCACCCGCATCGGTTCCACCAGCCAGGGCAGCGGAGGCGTTCAGAACGTCGTCTTCGAAAACCCCGACGGCAACCGTGCGGCATTCGTCGTCAACACCGCCTCCCGTGCACAGCAGTTCTCCCTCACCGACAACGGCAAGTCCCTCGCCTACACCCTGCCCGCAGGTGCCGTCGCCACCTTCGTGTGGAACGGCACCGACGGCGATCCCACCGAGCCGCCCACCGGCACCATCGACCCGGCCGCCTGGTACCACGTCGCCGGCACCAACAGCGGCGCGTGCCTCGACGCGGCCGACTGGGGCACCGGCAACGGCACCGCGCTGCAGCAGTGGGCCTGCGGCACCGGAGCCAACCAGTCCTGGCAGTTCCGCCCCACCAGCGATGGCTTCTACCAGGTCGTCAACCGGCACAACAGCAAGGTCTGGGACGTCGACGGCGGTCCCGGTGCCACCGCCGACGGCACCAAGGTGCACCTGTGGAGCTACGAAAGCGGCACCAACCAGCAGTGGCGCCCCGAGCCCGTCGGCACCAACGGGCAGTACCGCTTCACGGCCCGCCACAGCGGCAAGTGCCTCACGGTCGACAACGGCTCCGCCGCCAACGGCGCTCGCCTGTCCCAGCAGCCCTGCACCAACTCAGCCGCCCAGACGTTCACTCTGGCCGACTGATCACGGTTGGCCGTTCGGGCCCGGTGTACAGCACCGGGCCCCATTCGGGGCATCCAGCCCATCCGCTCCCGCTTGCCCACCAACTGACGCAACGTCTACGCGCTACGTGAAGGCAAAGACGCGCTCAACTTGACCGATGGAGATGAGATCAAGCGCCGACGGCCCGGCCCAGCCTTGGGCGCTGGGAACTGTCGCTTCCATGGTCACGCCGTAAGCGCTGAGGAGATCGGCGGCGGCGCCCTGTGGCAGCAGTTTCCAGGCGGCGTGCAGTCTGAAATCAGGGCGTTGGCAGGGTGCCGCCACCGCGTCGAGCCTCGACTCGAAGACCTCCGTGAGCTTCGCCAACGGGGTGCTCGCTCCGGGTTCGTGGGGGCGTCTTCCGGCGCCGGTTGGTGCAAGGCGCGCAGGAAATGGGCCAGGGTGTCCACCGCTTGTCGATCGTTGCTGATCTCAGCGCCGTCCGCCGGTTCGCCGGGAACCCACGTCGCGATGACCCACGGCCTGGGAAAGCGTGGTGCCGGCTCGCTGAGGCGCTGGGGCGTCGGTACCGGCTCGCTCCACGCGTTCCTCCGAGTAGTAGTGCCGGGCTGAGAGCGTAAGAGGGCGAGGGCCCGCGCAGATTCCCTCTGCGCGGGCCCTCGCTGTGTGGGCTTCATACAGGCGGTTTCCGCAGGCGTGCGGTCAGGCAGGCCGTGTGGTGAGGATCGCGGCGGCGCCGGCGGGCAGTCGGTAGCTGTACGTCGTGCCGCCCCACGGGACGTCGAACGTAGCGGCTCCGCTACCGGAGTTGTACGTCACCTGCAGCTTGGTGCCGTCGGGCAGGGTCGCGTTCTTGCGCTGGAGGCCGGCGCTCGTGGCCGGGGGCGACGTGGTCTTGCCGTCGGAGGTGAGGACGGAGACGTCGTGGATGGACCACCAGCTGCCGGAGCTTGCCTTGTTGACCACTCGGATGTAGCGGGCGGTGGTGGTGGGCAGCAAGATCCGGCTCACGGTACTGCCGGGGCCGGTAGCGATCGGCTTGCCCCAGCTGGCGCCGTCGTCGGAGGCGTACACCTCGTACTGGCGGACGAAGTCGCCCGACGAGGCGCTCGTGTCCAGGACAAGTTGGTCGAAGGTCTGGGTCGAGCCGAGGTCGACTTGGAACCAGTCGCCCGGTTGCATGCCGTGTCCCAGGCTCCACCGGGTGGTCGCGTCGCCGTCGATGGCCTTGGAGGGCGGGTCGTCCGAGCTGCTCGCGGATGCCGATGCCTGCCAGCCGTCGCGGGACAGGGCGCTCTCGCCGGTGGGCGAGGTGAGGGACGCGCCGGCGGGCAGGGTGTAGCCGAGCCACCGGTCGCCGATGCGTACCTGGGGCTGCTGGGCGAGCAGTCCGCTGTCGTAGGTGATCAGTGCCTGGCTTCCGTCGGTGTTGCGGAAGGGTATGTCGACGGAGCCGATGGCGGCCGGGTCGCTGCTGCCGTGCTGGGTGCCGGTCCAGGTGAAGGTCGCGGCTGCTCCAGCGGCCAGGGTGTAGGTGAAGTGGCGGTCGCCCCAGCCGACGTTGAAGGTGCGTGCCGTGCCGCCGGAGTTGTAGGTGACCAGTGCCGTGGAGCCGTCGGGGTTGGTGAAGGCGACGTCTTCGACGTTGCCCTTGCCGAAGGTGTTGGAGGCGACCCGGCGGGCGCCGGGCTGGACGAACTTGCTGGCGTGCGCGAGCCCCCAGTAGTCGGCCGTCGGTGTGTAGGTCCAGGTGCCGTTCGTCTTCGGGGAGACGGTCACCACGGGGCGGCAGCCCTGGCAGCCGTTGTTGGTGGGCCCGCCGCCGGCGTCCAGGGCGATGTTCCAGCGGATGATGCTCTGGGCCCAGTTCCGTGGGCCGTTGATGACGTTGTCCATCACACCGGCGAAGGCACCCTGCTCGCCGCCCTCCCAGCTGCCGCCGGAGCACTCGCTCTGGAAGGCGGGCTTGCCCGGGTAGTCGTTGTGGACGACGGTCTGCGCCACCTCGTCTCCGGCGTAGCAGTGCCAGGCGGTGCCGGTGACGTCCGGGGCGGTCGCCGGGTCGGCGTAGAAGGACTCGGGGTAGCTGGTGACATCCCAGTTGTGGTCATAGCCCAGGATGCCGGTGGACAGGCCCTGCTTGCGCAGTGTCGGGGCGAGGTGGTCGGTGACGAAGGTCTTGGCCTCGTCCGCCGTCAGGCTCATGCTCGGGTAGCTGGACGTGTTGTGCAACGGCTCGTTCTGCGGGGTGACGTAGCGCACCGGGACGCCGGCTGCCGCGTACGCCTTGAGGAACTTCGCGAAGTAGTCGGCGTACGGCTGGTAGGCGTCCGGCTTGAGTCGGCCGCCGTTCATCGAGTCGCCGGTCTTCATCCATCCCGGCGGGCTCCACGGGGTGGCCATGAGGGTCAGCTGCGGGTTGATCTTCCGGGCCTGCTTCAGCAGGGGGATGGTGTACGACCGGTCGTGGTCGATGGTGAAGTTGGCCAGGGTGGGGTCTGCCTGGCCGGCGGGCATGTCGTCGTAGGAGTAGTTGCCGCTCGCGGTGAAGTCGGTGGCGGCCATCGGCTGGCGCAGGAAGCTCAGGCCGATGCCGTCGCGGCGGCTGAACAGGTCGCGCATCAGCGCGTTCCGCTGATCGGCGCTGAGCTTGGTGCCGACCAACCAGGCGGAGGAGTCGGTGAAGGAGGCCCCGAAGCCTGTCATCGGCTGGTACTTGCGGGTGGTGTCCACGGTGATCGTCGAGCCGGCGGAGCCGGAGGGTGCGGGTCCGGTCTTCCAGGTCACCGGCGACTGCTGGGACAGGTACGTCTTGGTGGACGGGTTGGTGAGCCAGACCGACGCCTTGCTGAGGGCGGTGCCGGCGAAGGCCGGTGTGGCCGACGGGAGGACGGGGAGCGTGGCGATCAGGGTCGCGGTGGCTGCCAGGGCGGTCCGGCGCCATTGCCGGGTGGTGCGGTTCATGGTGCTGCTCCTTGCGGGCATGACGGCCGTGCACGGCGGCTCGCGTGCATGACGTGGGTGGTAGGAAACCGGCGCGTGGGGGCCGGGTAAGGGCGCCGGAGCTGGGGTCACTTCAGGCCGGTGGTGGCGATTCCGGCGACGAAGTGGCGCTGGAAGAGCAGGAAGACGACGGTCACCGGGAGCAGGACGACGACGGCACCGGCGAGCAGGATGCCGAAGCGGGTGAAGTCCTGCCCGCTGCTGGCCAGGGCGAGGCCGACGGGGAGGGTGTACTGGCTCTCGTTCTGGGCGACGACCAGCGGCCACAGGAAGTTGTTCCAGGAACCGAGGAAGGTGATGATCCCGAGGGTGGCGAGGGCCGGCCTGGTCAGCGGCAGGATGATCTTCCAGAAGATGGCCAGTTCGCGGCAGCCGTCGACGCGGGCGGCGTCGATGAGTTCGTCGGGCAGGGTGGAGATGAACTGCCGCATCAGGAACACCCCGAAGGGGGTGGCCAGGAACGGCAGGATCAGCCCGAGCAGGGAGCCGGTCAGCTGCATGTTGGCCACCAGCACGTACAGCGGTACGAAGGTGACGAGCCCCGGGACCATGAGAGTCGCGATGACCACGGTGAACACGGCGCGCTGTCCACGGAACTCGAGCTTGGCCAGGGCGTAGCCGAGCATCGAGCAGAAGATCAGGTTCCCCGCCGTGACGGCCAGGGCCACGATCACGGAGTTGGCGAACATCCTCGTGAAGTCCAGGCTGCCGAACAGTTCCTGGAAGTTGGTGAGCGTGGGCCTGGTGGGGATGAGGTCGGGCGGGATCCTGCGGATGTCCGCCTCGGGCTTGAACGCCCCGGACAGCATCCACAGGAACGGTGTGACCATCAGCAGCAGGAGGCCGGTGAGCGGCAGGTACAGCCACGGCCGGCCCCACTCCTGCCGGATGCGGCGACGCCGTACGGACCTTTGTACAGCGGGAGCGAGAGGTGTGGTGCTCATGGGGCATCAGTCCTTGTCGCGCAGCACGCGGAACTGCAGCACGGTCAGCGCGATGATGAGAACGAAGACGACGTAGCCGGCGGCCGAGGCGACGTCGTAGTTGCCGTTGCCGAACTGCTTGTAGGCGTACAACGTGGTCGACAGGGTGGAGTCCAGCGGTCCGCCGTCGGTCATGACGAACGGCTCGTCGAAGAACTGCAGGTAGCCGATGCCGGTGGTGACGGCGGTGAGGAGGAGGGCCGGGCGCAGGAGGGGGAAGGTGACCCGCCAGAACCGCTGCCAGGGCCCGGCGCCGTCGAGTTCGGCCGCCTCCATCAGGGAGTGGGGCACGGACTGCAGACCCGCCAGCATGATGATCATGACGGTGCCGAGGTTGCGCCACACGGCCATGAGGATCATGACGGGCAGGGCGAACCGGGTGTCGGCCAGCCAGGCCGGGCCGTCGATCCCGAACCAGGCCAGGACGGTGTTCACCAGGCCCGCGTGGGGCTCGAGGAGGGTCTTCCACACCACGGCGACGGCCACGATGCTGGTGATCACCGGCAGGTAGAAGCCGACCCGGAAGACGGCTCTGAAGCGCCTGATGCCGCTGTTGAGGGCGACGGCGGCGGCGAGCCCGGCGGCCAGTGTCAGGGGCAGAGCCACCAGGACGAACACGGCCGTGTTGCGCAGGGCGGTGAAGAACTGCGGGTCCTCGAAGAGCCGTATGTAGTTGTCGAGGCCGACGAACGACACGTTCAGCGGGGTGCGCAGGTCGGCGCTCTTGGTGTCGGTCAGGCTCATCAGCGTCGACCAGACGACCGGCAGCAGCATGAAGGCGAGGAACAGGGCGAGGAACGGGGCGGCGAGGATCCACGCGGCGCGGGTCTGGCGGCCTTGCGCGGGGCGCCGCGGCGAGGAGGTGCGGCGGCGCACCGCCGGCTGTTTGCCGGCGGTGTCGCGCTCCTCGGTGCCCTGCCCGGCGATGGTGTTCGTGGACATGGTGGTCATCCGTCCGTACGAGGGATGCGGGCGGCGGCGCTTCAGCGGCCGGTGCCGATGCTGGTGGCCTTGGACTGCAAGGTCTTCTGCACCTCGGCGACGCCGGCCTTGCCGTAGGCGAGCTTCTCCAACTCGGAATCGATGGCGTCGGCTATCTGCTGCCAGGTGGTGATCGCCGGCGGGGCCTTGGTGACCTTCAGCTGGCTCTCGAAGGCCGCCATCTTCGGGTTCTCGGCCAGGTCGTCCTCCGACCAGGACTGAACGGCGGCGGGCAGGTTGCCGGACGCCTCCCCGTAGGCGGCCAGGTTCTTCGGCTCGGTGAGGAACCGGACGAACTTCCACGCCGCGTCGGAGTTCTTGGCCTCCTTGAAGACCGCCAGGTCACTTCCTCCGGCCAGCCCGGCCGACCGCGTGCCCTTCGGCAGCGGCATGGTCTGCCACTTGCTGTCCAGCTCAGGAGCGTTCTTGTGGAGGTCGCCGCCGGTGCTGGCGCCCTGCTGCACGGTGCCGATCAGCCCGTTCTGGATGTTCACGCGGGCGTCGGTCTTGTCGTTCGGCGACAGCTTGTCCTTGAAGATGCCGCTGTAGTACTCCAGGGCCTTGGTGACCGCGGGCGAGTCGAAGGTGAACTTCTTCGCTTCGGCGTCGTAGATGTCACCGCCCTGCTGCCACACCATCGGCAGCCAGAACAGCCAGGAGTTGAAGCCGACCTGCAGCTGGGTGGCGTTGCGCAGCTTGGGGTTCTGCTTGCCCGCGGTGGCCTGGATGGCCTTGAGGTCCTTCAGGTAGCCGTCCCAGTCGTCGGCCGGGGCACCCTTGATGCCTGCCTTCGTGGTGATGTCGGTCCGGTAGTAGATCACCGAGGTGTCGGCGGTGAACGGGACGCCATAGGAGGTGTCCTTGTACTTCGTGGTGTCCCACTGGCCGGGAAAGAAGTCGGACGACTTGAACGAGGCCGGCGTGGCCTGGAAGCCCTTCATGGCGGCCATCTCGGCCATCCAGGTGGAGCCGATCAGGGACATGTCCGGGGTGTTGCCACCGGCGATCGAGGTGGTCAGCTTCTCGTGCGCGGCGTCCCACGGCACCGCGGTGATCTGGACCTTCACGTCCGGGTTCTGCTGCTCGAACTTCTTCGCGAGGCTCTGCAGGTCCTTGTCGGCCTTGTCGCCCATGGACCACATGACCAGCTTGCCCTTGGCCTTGCCGCTGCTGATCTTCGCCGGGCCGTTGTCGGCGGCCGAGTCGGCGCTGCGGCCGCAGCCGGTGGCCAGCAGGGCCGCCGTGACGGTCGCGCAGGCGATCTGGAGGGTTCTGGCGGTGGGACGGAGGGTGCTCATCGTTGCGGCTCCTTGCGATCGTGCTGAACAGGGCGCGGGGGGTGAGTGGGGCAAAAGGGGCTGACCGTCCGGACGGGTCAGACTGCGGGGTGCAGGCGGCCGTCGTCGACGGTCACCTCGGCGGTGAGACGCGGGTCACGGCTGGAGCGTCCGACGTGGAGGCGGTACCGGCCGGGCGGAGTAAGCCACGCGCGAGCCTGACTGTCCCAGATCTGGAAGGTGCGGGCGGGGACGTGCACCTCGGCTGTGACGCGGGCGCCCGGTGCCGCCTGGACCGCGGCGAAGCCGGCGAGCAGGCGCACCGGCCTGTCGGAGCCGTCCTGCGGCGGCTCCAGATAGACCTGGACGACCTCACGGCCGGCCCATGGGCCGGTGTTGGCCAGTGCCACGGTCAGGTTGAGCCCGTCTCCGCCCGCGGGGCTGGGCAGAACGGCGGAGACGGGAGCTGGGGAGAAGGTCACGGACTCGTACGTCCACCGGGCCCAGCCCAGACCGTGGCCGAACGGGAACGCCGGGACGAGCCCCGCGCGGTCCCAGGCCCGGTGGCCGACGTGGACGCCCTCGGTGTAGTCCACGATGCCGTCAAGTGGGCGGGCATCGGGGACCGGGACGTCCTCGGCGCGGGCGGGCAGGGTCCACGGCAGGCGGCCCGACGGCTCGCTACGGCCGAGCAGGACGTCGGCCAGTGCGTGGCCGGCCTCCTGGCCCGGCAGCCATGCCCACAGCAGGGCGGGGGCCTCGTCGGCCCAGGGCAGCAGCACCGGTGCGCCGGCGTTGACTACCACGATGGTGCGCGGGTTGGCGGCGATCACCTTGCGGACCAGGTCGTTCTGGTGGCCGGGCAGGTCCAGGCCGGTGCGGTCCCAGCCCTCGGACTCGACCTCCTCGTTGGTGCCCACCACGACGACGGCCAGGTCGGCCGCCTGGGCAGCGGCGGCGGCTTCGGCGATCTCCTCGTACGGCGTCGGCCCGGGCGGAGCGTGCCGCAGCTGAGCGGTGACGAAGCGGCCGTAGCCGCCGGCGTCCACGACGGTGAGGTCCAGGGCGAGCGCGAGCCTGCGGCCTTCCGGTCCCACCTCGACGTCGATCCCCCGCAGGGGCGGGTGGTTGTGGCTGGACTCCAGCACCAGCTCCACACCTCGGCCGTCGTCTCCGGCCAGGACCTCCTCACCGTCCACGTGCACGCTGAAGCGCCCCGAACAGCCGAACTCCAGACGGTGCGTCCCCGGTTCGGTGAGGATCAGCACCGTGCGCAGCAGCACCCGACGGGTCTTTGAGCCGAAGCCGTCGTACGTGGTCCAGTCCCCGGTGGCGCGGACCTCGCCGCCGATCCGGTTGCCGTCGGCGTCCAGGTGGTCGGCGCGCACGCCCCTCTCGCGGGTGTCGGGATCGGCGAGCAGTTCGGCGGAGGCGTACGGCAGGCGCAGGCGGGCGTCACCGCCCCGGTGCACGGTCAGCCGGACGTCCTCGGGGAGCGCGGCACGCAGCCCTTCCTCGAACGACACGGTGCGCACCGCCGGGACGTAGGCGCTGCCCCCGCCCTGGAGGTACGGCGCCACGGCGTTGGGACCGATCAGCGCGACGCTGCGGATGCCGTCCGGCGTCAGGGGCAGCAGGTCTTCCTGGTTGCGGAGCAGCACGGTGCCCCGGGCGGCGACTTCGCGCAGCAGCCGGAACTCCTCCTCAGCGGGCTGTGCCGGTACGGGCGCCGGCCCCGGCTCGTCGAGCCGGCCGACGTGCCGGGCCAGCCGCAGCAGCCGCAGCACCTTGTCGTCGACGAGCCGCTCGTCCACCTCGCCCGCGCGCACGGCCGCCGCGAGAGCGTCACCCCACGGACCGTCGGGGCCGGGCATCACCAGATCCAGACCACCGACCGCCGAGGCCACGGTGGACCGGGTCGCGGCCCAGTCGCTGACCACGGGGCCGGAGAAAGCCCACTCGCCCTTCAGCACCTCGCGCAGCAACCGCGCGTTCTCGGTCATCGGCGCCGACTCGGTCCCGTCGTCCAGGCCCGAGTACGCGGCCATCACGCTCCACGGCTCGGCTTCGGAGAGGACCTGCTCGAAGGGGGCCAGGTAGACCTCCCGCAGCGTCCGCTCGTCCAGCCGGGCGCGGTAGCGGGTGCGGTCGGTCTCGGAGTCGTTGGCCACGAAGTGCTTCAGGCACGCGGCCACGCCCCGGCTCTGCAGGCCGCGAACGACGGCGGCGGCCAAGGTGCCGGTGAGCAGCGGGTCCTCGGAGAAGTACTCGAAGTGGCGCCCGGCGACCGGGGTGCGCTGGAGGTTGACCACCGGCGCCAGCACCACGTCGACGCCCTTGCGGCGGGCCTCCGTGGCGAACAGCTCACCCAGGCGCTCGGCGAGGTCGGTGTCCCAGGCCGCCGCGAGCGCACTCGGCGCGGGGGCCAGCAGGCCGGTCTCGGCGGGGTCGTCGCCGGTCCCCCGTACCCCCTGCGGACCGTCGGACATCGTCACCGCGGACAGCCCGAGCCGGGGCTCGACCGGGAGTCTCCACAGGTCGGCGCCGGTCAGCAGGCGGAGCTTGGAGTCCAGGTCCAGGCCGTGGACTCGGTCACGGAGCTCGGTGTCATCAGGGAGGGCAGGGCGGCTCATGCTCGTCCTTCCAGGCCGCGATGCGGCACGAAGCGGGCGGAACGGAGAGCAGGAAAGCACACTTACTAAGTACTTGGTAAGTGCTTGTGCGTAAGTTCTTTCTCAGGTTTGATCGGAGGGTGACCACTGATCGACAGCCCCGTAGACTCCGCACGATGAGCGAGAGCACGCCGAACGGGGAGCGGCAGCCCCGCGCAGGGAAGAGCCTCAAAGCCCAGCAGCGACGGCAGGAAATCCTGCAGATCGCCATGGACACCTTCGCCGCCCGCGGCTACAACAACGCCTCCCTGCAAGAGATCGCCGACCGTGCCGGCGTCACGCAGGCCGGCGTCCTGCACTACTTCCGCTCCAAGGCCCAGCTGCTCACCAGCGTCCTGGCACTCCGCGACGAAACCGACATCGAACAGCTCGGCAGCGAACGCCCCCGGGGCCTGGCCTTCCTGCGCCACCTGGTCGACACAGCCCACCGCAACGCCGAACGGGAAGGCATCGTCCGGCTGTACGCTGTCCTGTCGGCGGAGAGCGTCACCGAGGGCCACCCCGCCCAGGAGTACTTCCGCGACCGCTACGCGGGACTGCGCATCTTCGTCACCGAGGCACTCGCCGAAGCATGCGACCTCGGCGAGATCCGAGCCGACTCGAACCTCGAACACACGGCCAACGCGATCATCGCCGTCATGGACGGCCTCCAGGTCCAGTGGCTGCTCGCCCCCGACTCGGTCGACATGGCCGCCTCCACCGACCGCGTCATCACGGCACTCCTGGCAGACCTCACCGACAGCCGCCCCTGATCTCGAGCACCGCTCGACTCCCCGGCTCTGCGACCGCCAGAAGTGCGCGATCCTGGCTTGCGCGTACTTGAACGGCTTGAGCGACCGGTCACGGTCCGCGGACTCTTCCGAGACGACCTCGACCACCAGCGTGACCTCTTCAGGCGCGTACCGGGTGAGGTCGGGGTCGTAAGCGGCGGTGGAGACCAGGATGTCGGGCTCCGGGCGGCTCTTGTTGTCGAGACGGACGGTCATCTCCCGCTCGTTCTTCCGGCGGCCCTCGTTGCAGGGTCTTGCGCTGGCCGGGCGCCAGCCGGCCAGGTGCTTCACGACCGCAGTTGTAAAGAAGGGTGGCGGTGCTCGCGATGGACCGAAGGCGGTTGCGGTCTCAGCAAGGGTGTCGTGCTTGCGCAGGTATGCGAGAGCCACAAGGGCACGCTGGTGCGGCGGCAGTTTGCAGCGGAAGTCACTCTCACGGGTGATGATGAGCATCGTGACCCATTCGACCAAGGTATGAGGGAGGTCGAGTGCGGCAGGATAGGGAATCTACGGGCTCCTAGGTCGGCAAGTCGAGGCTTCGAACACCACGCCCAACGGCTCAGGAGCTCTGTGAGTCGCGGGCACCCAGGCCGTCACCGGATCGATGCCACTCTGCAAGGCTCACCGGGACGACCAGCACCGGCCGTGACGGCTCCGACCCTCCTCTCCTTGTCACAAAACGGTGTCAACGCGGATCCGGGGACTCCTGTGGAGTGGAGGCACCCCGGAAAAGCCCCCGATACTTCGTCAGTAACGCATGACTTGCCAGGGATTAGGGGGGTGCAAGGCGGTGCAGAGCAGCGGGTCGTTCGAGACGTCCGTGGTCGGGACGTCCCAGGAGACAGCCCGTCAGCTTGTCCGTTTCATCGCGGGTCACCGTGAGCGGGAGACGTCCTGGCCTGTCGAGCATCTCCGGGCGACGGCTCCGTTCGTGGTGCTGATGCAGCGCCGGATCGCCATCCTCTCGTCAGCCGCCGCCGAACGGCAGGAAAGGATCGTCGACGGAGGTCCGGGTGCGGAGCTCGGGTCGTGGCTGTCGGAAGCGGCACTCGAGTCCGGCGACGTGGCGCTGGCACAGCTTCTGGACTGGTCGTCGAAAGCCTGGGAGGGGCGCGGCCGTACTGATCTGTTCCGTACGGTCCAGGCTCTCCCAGCGCCTTTGACACACCAGTTAGCGGAGACGGTGGACGGCACGTCGTCCGCGGCCCTGCTGAACTCCCTCGGTTCCGGCCTGCTGAGGAAGCAGGCCGAGAAGCTGCGCGATCTCACCCAGAGTTTGGCGGGGACCGACCGCGCCGTCACCCAAGGCCTGTTCGTCCAGCCGGTCGCCAACCTGCTCAGCGACGTGGCCGATGGCCGACTGGACGACCACGGGCTGTTGTCCAACAGCCCGGAGGAGTTGGTCGCCGGGGTCGTACGTTTCCAGCAGGACCAGCAGTCCTTCCGCCATCGGCAGTTGGTGAAGGCCACGACCGAGGTGGTCGCGCAGGTTGAGCGGTTGCTGGAACTGGCGGACGCCTTTCCCTGGGAAGCGCCGCGGATTCCCCGCCCGGAGGACCTGTTCGGGGCCGGCCTCGACGCGACGCTCGCGCCCGTGCTGACGGCGGCGCTGGACTACGCAGAAATCGACTCGCCGCGTACGGGCGACGGAGCTCCCCTCCTGCCGTTTCTGGCGCAGCGGGTCCTCGAGATGGCCGATCCGCTCGCCCGCCCCCGGGTAGCCCTGGTGGTCCGGCATTCCGGCATCCCTCGTCATGTGCTGAACGAGGCCTTGGCGCCTCTGGAAAGACTCCGGGAACAGGCACAGGCTCTGGCGTCTCCCGGCGAAGGACCGGGTTCCGAGGATCTGCTCCCCCTGCGCTCCCTCGTCATGGAGGCACTGGCACGCGGGGATCTGGAGGATGCCGAGCAGGGGATCGACATGCTCGCCGAGGCTCGGGAGGAGATGGATCTCGCCCGCCGGCTCGAGACGTGCCGTGAGGCGCTGAGCGATCAGACCGAAGAAGACCTGGATCTGCGAACCGCCGAAAGATACCTCAACGACAGGGACTTGCGTGCGGCCTCGCGCTACCTGGAGGCCGTTGAGCAGCGCCTCGGCCGGTCGGCGCCCCGGGAGACGGGGCTGGCCGCAGGCCAGGACGGCGGACCTGCCGGAACACCGCCGCCCCCCGTTGAGGATTCTGTTCCGTCGGGGACGACGTCCGCGTACCACGGAACCGTTGCGGGAAGCTCTCTCGACACCCGTCTGCGGTTCTCCGACATGGTCGTCGACGATCCGAGCGAGGCCCTGAGGACGCGGATCCTGGCCAGCAGGCGTTTCGACGCCACCCCGGCGATAGTGGCCGAGGCTCAGCAGGCCCTGAACCAACTCGCGCAGTCCGGCGACGACGAGGCGGTGCACCGCACTGCTCGGCAGCTGCTGCAGGTCGACCCCCGGGCAGCCGCCGAACTGCTGGAACGCTCCGAGCTGCGGTTCGCGGCCGCGCTGCGCCCGATGACCTGGCATCTGCTGGAACAGGCGCTCCAGTCCTGCGGCGAGTACACCCGGGCCGAGAAGGTCTTCCACCTCGGCCATCCGCCTCTGCCGCCCGAGGACCTCTCCTTGCATGCCGCCAAGGCCGGGGGCCTCCCTCTGGAACCACGACTGGGCAAGATCCCCCGTTCGTTCGCCGAGAGACCCGACATGGCGGAACTGGTCGACGCCGTCGCCCTCCACGATGCGCCGCAGGCGGCCCGTGCCTACGCCCAGGCCCGGGCGGCGGGATTCACCTCGGCCCTGGGGCCCGCCGTGGGATGGCATGTGTTGGCCGGACGCCCGGCTGAAGGACTGGACGTCTACCGCCGTTACGGGCGCCGCCAGTACCTCAACGCGTCCGCGGCCTGGAACATCGCCTGCGCGTACGCGGCGGTCGGTCTAGTGGGCCACGCCGTGGAGTCCCTCAAGGTCATGTACCGGATCCTGCCCGGGAAGATGTCCCGCGAGCAGCTGGACTCCGTGACCTCGTTCTGTGCCCAGCACAGTGTCCAGTCGCCTTTGGCGGCGGCCGCTCCGCAGCAGACTGTCCAGCACTCGGCCGGCGGCAGCCAGACCAGCGAGTCGCTGGCCAAGCATCTGTACGAGTCGGGGCGGGCGGAGGATGCGGCCCGTCTGCTGGAACAGGTGCTCGGCGAGAACGCTTCGTCGCCAGGGGCCTTTCTCATGCTGCGCATCTGCCGGGAGTCGGGGGACCTGGCGCGCGCGCGGGCGGTGATCACCCGGATCGCCGAGACGCCGGGCGCGCTCGTCTGGCGGCATTACGTCGAGCTGGCCCGTACGGCGCTCGATCCGCGGTGCCTCGACACCCTCGTCGCACGGAATGTGCTGAACCAGGCGCGTGCCCTGGGAGCGCCGGACACATGGACCGGTCCTCTGGAGCAGCGCCTCCGCGCGATGACCGACTCGGGTGGTTCGTCGCCCGCTGGTGGGCCGGGGGTCGTGACGACGGGGACCGGTGACCCGAACAACGGTCACGGGGAAACCCTCGTCTTCCGGACCCTAGAGGACAGGCTCCGCGTCGGCGGTCTGCTGGACGCGCTGTGGGAGGCCCGTGCCACGTCCGGACAGGGGGGCATCACGATCTCCGACATCGTGTCGGGGCTCCGGAACACTCAGACACCGATTCCGGACGGACTTCCCTTTGCGGTTCTCCTCGAGGACGTGGAGGGGACAGGCGACGACTACCTGGTACGTGAGGTGTCCTACTGGCTGCTCGACGGCGGCCGGGCAAGGGAAGCGGCCGAACTCCTGCAGAGGTGCGTGTCATGGACGCCACCGGAAAAGCTTCCCCGGATGCTGCTGCTCCGTGACCGGGCGGCGCGTGAAGCCGGGATGCCGAACGAGCTCCTGCCCAAGAGGCCACCGCGCACGCGGGAGGCGGGACCGCAACAGCCGACCGCCCGGCGAGAACTGAGGCCCAGGACCGCGGCCATCAGCGGTCCGGTGGCCACCGAGCCCGGTATCCGTCTGGCCCAGCAGCCACCGCCCGGATCAACCCTCGACTACATCGCCGACGCGTGGGCGGCGGCAGTCCGTGATCATCCAGTCGCCCTCGCGAACGCGCTGGGCTACCTGGTCCTGGCCGGACGCCCGGAAGACGCTCTGCACCTGCACGATCAGTGGGCCGACACCTTGTGGCTCACGGCCGGAGCGGCCTGGAACCTGGGATGCGCCTATGCGGCCACAGGCCGGCTGCACGCCGCCGCCACGACCTTCGAATACTGTCTGCGCGTGCTGCCCCGTCAGCCGTCGCCGGATCAGCAGGCCGCCCTCGACGACCTCTTCACGGAGATCGGCCGTAAGGTTCCCCAGCAGACGGGGCTGGTTCCTGTCCGACGGCGCACCATCGCGCAGCCGGACGATGTGCGGGGCAGCGCCTCCTCACGTCCGGCCTCGTCGTCCCCTTCCGTCCAGCACCGGCTTCTCGCCGAGGCGGAGGTCGAGGCGGCCCGTCTGATCGCGCAATGCCGCAGCGCCCCGAGTGTCAGCGCCTTCCGCACCGCGGCCGACGCGGTGCGGAAGGCGATGCGCCTGGGTGGCGTCCAGGAGGCCGGGCGTTATGTGCCGATCATGCGGGAACTGTTCTCCCTCACGCCGGATGCCGCCACGGCGGCCGGCCTGGCGATGGTCCTGGAGGCAGCACAGCGTCCGGTCCCCGCCTGGGAACTCCTGACGGAATGGATCGAGAGGACACAGGCGAACTTCGAGCTGCTCGCCCCGGCGGTACGCGTGGCGAGGGCGCTCGGGCGTGCACAGGAGCTGCGTGCCCTCTTGGAGCCCTATCACTCCAACGACGCTCACTTCGAGTTCCATCTCTCCCTGGCGAAGCTCTCCCAGCAGTTGGGAGCCCGGGAGGACCTGGGCCGCTATGCCGAACTGGCGCTGATGAGCAACCCGACCTGTGCCGAGGCCGCGATCCTGCGCAAAGCAGCCGGCCCTCTCCCTTCCCCGGGCCGGGCCGCCGACCGGGTAGTGCGGGACATCGTCGACCAGGGTCTGGACCGGCGGCAGACCGTGCGCAGGCTCAAGAAGGAGTACACACCCACCCTGGACGACCTCCGGGTACGGGCGCTGGCAAGGTTCCAGCCCCCGACGAGCCCGACGGCCCTGAGGAACCAGCTTCCCGGCTGGGCGAAGGAGGAGGCGCAGGATCTGCTGGAAGCGGCGGCGGACGAGGAATGGGAGCTCGCCTCGGACCACGCCCTAGAGCTCGTCGCCAGGAAGCCCCGCTACGCGCGCGTCTCAACGGTGGCCGCTGTCTGCCTGATCAACGCGGAGCGGGACGAGGAGGCCCGTACGGTCGCGTCGCTAATCGGTTCCCGGCGGGACCGACAGGTGGTCCTCGTGTACCTTGCCTGCGCCCGTCGTGACTACGCCGAGGCGGTGAGACTGCTCTCCGTCTCACCTGTCTGGTACTCCGACCAGGACCAGCTGCTCGCCCATGCCGGACTGCTCGCCGACCGCGAGATGGCTGACATGCCCGTCGCCGCGGTGGAACTGCTGCTGCTGCACGCACGGCTGGACCCCCGGCGCAGTTCCACACCGGCCGCGCTGGCGGCCGTCCTCGCGGACGAGGCGGGGGAGAAGTCACTGGTGGCCCAGGCGCTGGACCTGCTGCGCCAGCCGACCCCACCACCTGGTGACGTCCTGGTCGACACCGCGCTCGCGGCCGGCACACCCGAGGCCCTGAACAGCGGCGTCCAGCCGTTGACCGAGGCGCAGCTGCAGCGTGTGTACGAGTTTCTCGAGGACGATCCCGTCCGCCTGCACAAGTTCCTGAGCGGCAAGGTGCAGCGCTCGCCGGGCAGAGCGGCACAGAAGGAAGTCACGACGCGGGCCTTGCTGCTCGGGACGTTCTGTGCGCGCCGAGGACAGTACCGGACCGCAGTCGTCGCCTTCGAGCGAGCGCTGAAGGGTGGAGCGCCTTACCACACGGTCTGCTCCCGGCTGGCCGGCGCCTTCGAAGAGGCGGGTCTGCCGGACCCGCACCCCTACGCCGACCAGATTCTGGCCGGGCGGGCTGTCGCCGAAGCGGCGGCGGAGCCGTCCGAGAAGCTCGCGTCTCTGGTGTCGGCGACGAAGGAACTGCTGAGGAGTCCGAAGCTCGGAGACCACCTCAAGGAAGTCGGCGACGCGCTGGCCGAGTGCGCAGTGGGCCTCGACGCGGCAGTGAGCCGAAGCCTCGCCAGGTGCTGGCAGCGGCAGTGGCAGCAGTTCCAGGCTCGGCCGACGAGCAGAGCGTCGGCGGAGACGCTCGCAGACCACACAGCCGAGACCGAGAACCAGATTCGCACGGGAGAGGCGCTGATCCCGGATCTCTCCGAGCCGCTCGGCGTCCACGCCAAGGCGACGCAGGACGCGCTGCGCGCGGTGTGGGACAACTACGGCCGCGAACAGCTGCTGTCGGGTGCGACGTCGTCCGAAGGCTCCGTCACCCTGCGGCGATCCACCGCGACACGGCTCGGCAACGGGCCGGTCGAGCTCCAGCTCGTCGTGCGCGCGGGCCGGGATCTGCGTGACACGAAGGTCACGGTGCTCGGCCACGAGAGGTCTCTCGGGGAGCTGAAGGCGTCGAACACCGTCGGCTGCTTCCTCGCGGTCCCCGCCTCCGACCGCGAACTCACCGTCGAGGTCTCCGGGACGCCGGCCAACGGGGACGAGACGGAAACGGCGCTGTTCACCGTGCAGGTGAAGCAGCTCGTGCGTCAGGAAGCAGTCGTGTCCAAGTTCCGGCCGGGCGAACCGGCAGTGCCGGGCATGTTCGTCGGACGCACGAGCGAGCTCGAACGTCTGCGCACCGTGTACGCGGATGCTTACCGGCACTCGGTGCCGTCACTCGTCATGATGGGCTCTCGGCGAGCCGGCAAGACATCGATCATCCATGAACTGATGCGCATGCACAGCGGGGCAGGCGGCGAGCTGCTGGCGCCGGCGGAATGGCGCATTCCCCGCGCCCTCACCGTTCTGGTCGACGGACAGGAGACGAATCCGGGGTCGGCCCCGATGCTTCAGCAGATCGCCAACTCGGTTCTGGACCGGATCGAGGACGTGTACGGCCGCGACCTGAGCGGCGTGGAGCTTCCCGGGGACAACAGTGTGAACTTCCGCCGCTGGTGGCGGCGCCTGCGCCGCGAGGTGTGGCCGAACGAGGAGATCGCTCTGCTGATCGTCGTCGACGAGTTCCAGGAGCTGCTGAACCGCTATCCGAACGCTCAGGCCAAGGCGAACGACATGGGCGTTCTGCGCGCGCTGAAGCTCGACGGAACTCTGGCTCTGCTCTTCAGCGGCTCCTGCACCACCGAACAGTTGCGCCAGTCCCTCGAAGGCACGCTGTCACAGCAGGACTTCTCCCAGCCCATGCGCATCGGTCCGTTGGACCGTCAGGCGACCCTGCAGATCGTTCACCAGG
The DNA here is from genome assembly GCF_044459945.1 of Streptomyces sp. NPDC050164. Taxonomy (NCBI): domain Bacteria; kingdom Bacillati; phylum Actinomycetota; class Actinomycetes; order Kitasatosporales; family Streptomycetaceae; genus Streptomyces; species Streptomyces sp. NPDC050164. The sequence goes on along the minus strand of NZ_JBITJK010000011.1, from coordinate 20,378 downwards.
GCTTCGACAACACTGTCCAGGTGCTCGCCTCTGCCGCCGAGCTCGTCTACGACAAGACACGGGGTCATCCTCAGCACGTCCACATGATGGGCAAGAGGCTCGCCGAGCTGCTGGAGCAGCTGAATCGTACGGTCATCGACGAACAGCTCGTGGACGAGGCCGGCGAGTGGGTCAGGAGGCAGCGTCAAGCCGTGCTGGACATCGCGGACCCCTACGCGAGCGGCGCCCGGATCCCGGACCTGTTCTTCAAGATCGACAGCGAACTGGACACCGATCCGGACGAACTGCAGGTGCGCCGTGCCCTGTCGGAGGAGGAACGGCGGCAGCTGGACGACTACCTGGACTACGGATTGCTGGTCCTCGAGGGCAACTGCCTTTCCTGGGCGAATGGAATCGTGCAGGGATGGCTCAAGGAGCAGAGCGGCCCTCCGGAGGACGACCCGGACGGGATGCATCCGCATGAGCGGGAGCTGCGCACTGCCGGCTACCAGGTGCAGGATCGCATCTCTCCGTCCGACAAGCGGTCCTGCGTGGCCGTGCACCGGGACGATCCGTCGACCAAGTACATCGCCAAGTACTACCCCGAAGCGGATCGCAACGTGCTGCGCGAGATCGCGAAGGTGCTCGGCGGCGACGCATACGAACAGATGCAGGGAGTCCCTTCGCGCTGGGAAGTCCGGGGAAGCTGGCTCGTCCACGAGCGGGTCAACGGATTCTCACTGGGCGGTCACCTTGTTTCGACCCCGTCCATCGATCCGGTGAAAGCCGCTCGTTGGGTGCTGATGGCATGCTGGACACTCCAGAATGTGTGGGAGAACCAGCGCATGTCGCACGGGGACATCCGCCCCGCCAACCTGATCCTGTCCGGCGACGCGCAGAACGACAATCGAGAGGTGTTCGTGGTCGGCTGGGGGTACGGGTGCGTGAGTGCGGGACCCGAACCCCGCCCGCTGCTGACACCGCAAGGTTCGCGCTACTACCGGTCGGCGATGGGGGACGGCGACATCCGGGGGCCCGAGCACGACGCCCTCGCACTGGTGGCCGTGCTGTACGAACTGGTCCACCCCGAGCACCGGTTGCCGCTGAAGCCGGACCATTCCGTGGACGCGGAGGCGCTGGTCCGCGACGACCTACCGGGGGTTCCGCCGGCCCTGCAGTTTCTGTTGAAGGATGCCCTGCACCCGCTTTCAGCCCGCCGGTACCGATCCCCGTCAGATCTGGCAGAAGCACTGATCAACGCGCTTCCGGCCGAACTCGGTCCGCAGGAGGCGCCTCCAGGCCCGAGCGAGGTTCATGTGAACGAACACGCTTTGAAGGCAATGCCGGTCTTTCCCTCACCATCTCCGCCACCGGTCATCAACTACGTCACCGCCTCAGCCCGTACCATCCAGGAGGAATCCATGACTGACAGCAGCATCAAGATCGATCGTTCCACCCTGCAGGGAAATGCGATCGGCCACAAGAGCAAGGCCAAAGTCACCAATACATCGTCCCTCGGTCCAGAGGCGACCGCTGAGAAGCAGGACCTGGGCACGCTGGTCGCCGAACTCCGGGCGGAGATCGAGCGGATCCATGACCAGATGGACGAGGGCGACGCGGACGACGTGGCGACCACGCTCGAGCGGCTCGAGGACGAGGTGCAGAACGAGCAGCCGAACCCCGGCAGGATCGCCCGACTCGCTGGCTTCCTGCGCGACACGCTTGAGACGGTCGCTGGAGCCGCCACGGCATTCACGGCTGCCACACAGATCGTCGACGCTGTCAGCGGCTGACGCTCTCCCGGCGCCGCAGGCGGCTGGTCAACAGCCGCCACAGCTCGGTGCGCCGCCTGACCGTCGGCCAGGACGACGGTCAGCCACGCCTCCACCACCCGCACCTCCACCCGCTGCCGCTCGCCCTGGCACGGTAGCGGCGGGGGGGACCGCGGTGAGGTAGGAGTCGTCGGGCAGCGGGCGGCGCACCGTCGGGTGCCGCTTGCGGGTGGAGCGCATCACGAATCGGGCGCCGGTGTCCTGCACGGCCTGAAGGAAGTCGACCGCGTCGTAGTAGGAGTCGGTCGGCAGGAGCATCGATGCCTCCAGACGTCCCAGCAGGCGTTGAGGGGAAGAGCACCTTGCTCCAGTGGTGCGCCAAGGCGGTGAAAGGCTTGGGGGACCGCCGCCGGCTGCGAGGACCATCTGGCGTTCTGCGTTCGAGGGCGAGCTGCTCCAGCACCTCCTCTCGCAGGTACTGGCACAGCGGAGCGATAGACGACACCAACTGGCCAATAGTGGTGAGGGGTCGGGGCTGCCACCCGAGAAATTCCCGCAGCAGAGCCCGAAACGCCGCCCCGTCGGCTTCGCTGGTACGCAACCGACTGCCGGACCGGTACAGATCACCTTCGAGCCGAACCGTGCGGAGGGGCCGCGAACCGCCTCGGTACAGGCACCAGATGTGACCATTGCTGTACAGCACGTTGGGCAGCCGGCGCATCAGCTCCCACTGCTCCCGGTCCCGCTTCGTGAAGCCGTCGGGCGTGACGTCGTGCCCAGGCGCCTTCAGTTCCAGGAAGCCGGTGATGCGCCCCGATGTCTCCACCGCGTAGTCCGGACGCACCCGGGCCTCTGGCAAGGGATACTCAGGATGAAGGCGAGGACTCTCCTCCGGCATCTTGTCCCCCTCCAAGCTGTGGACTCGGACGGTGGATCACCGCAGGCACAGCTTGTTGGAGGCGAAGGGACCGGCTCAGTGCGCGCGAGGGGCACGGACAGCGCGTTCCGTGACCGCTGGGAAAATAGGGGCGGGTGTTGGTTGGGAAGAGACCGTCGTAGCCGATGTGGACCTTGCCTGCCGCCCAAACGGGAAGGCGCTCTCGGGACGCCATTTCTGCGCCGAGCGGACCCGCTGCCCCGTCTCGCGAAAGCATACGAATCAACCCGCTTAACGAACGGGTCCCACAAGAACGGGATCAGTCCGCCCGGCGGACTGCCAGGAGCCAGCACCGCTCACGGAACCTCATTCCGTCCCGTACCTCACGACGTCGAACATCAGGAAACCGGGAACCAGGCCGACAGGCGCTTGGCAATGGCCGGTACATCGATGTTGTCCTGCGCGACTTCCTCGACGAAAGGGCCAGCAATGGAGACAGGTGGCGGGACGGTACTGGCGCTGACGCCGTTGAGCCGCAGGAAGACACGCATGGCAAGCCAGGCGGTGCGCTTGTTGCCGTCGATCAGCGCGTGATTGCGGGCAACGGAGTGCAGCAGTGCCGCCGCCTTCTCGTGCAGCGTGGGATACAGCTCGGCTCCGAACACGTTCGTCCGGGGCCGTTCGATCGCTGACACCAAAAGTCCCATGTCACGCACGCTGTGCTCGGTATCGTTGACCGCGCGAGCGATGGCCAGGATCTCGTCGATCTGGATGTAGCGCACTTCGGTCACTTCAGGTAGTCCAGAATCTCCGCATCGCTGTCCATGAGCTCGGCCAGGACGTCATCGACCTTCAGCTCGGCCCGATTCTGGGCGTCACGGATGGCCTCAATGGCAAGTTCCTGCTTGCTGCGGCCCTCCCGACGAGCCCGCTCGGTGAGCTTCGCGTCAAGATCGTCGGGGAGTCGGAGTGTCATCGCCATACAGTGATGATACCGGACTGGTATCTAGGTGGCGAGGTGATACCAGCCACTCAAAAGACCTCGGACGACGGCGCCGTCCTTTGTGGCCCGGTCGGGCCGCGCTCTCGGTTCCAAGGTGCGTGCGACGAAGCAGCACGCGCCGCCGCTGGCGAGGTGCAGTCGGACCCCCGAACCGGAGTCCTTGCCCCGGGCCGCGCGGCCCGGGGCCGGAGAGATCCGCGAGGTTGAGACTTCCGATATTCGAGCGTCATCCGAGCGTCGAAATTCTGCATTCCGCATCGCCACGTCGCCCGCGAGACCCGCGCCAGCCCTTGAAGCTGCAGCTCAGACCGTTCTGCACGAGCGAACCTCAGTCGACGCATTCCGCGAGCGAAAACGAGTCGAACTGACCACCTGGAATACAAAACAGCAGGTCAGAGGCCCTTCTCGGCAGGCTCAAGAATAGCCACGCACTCCACATGATGAGTCATCGGAAGGATGTCGACCTGAGCGAGTAACGAAAAAGACCAGGTCAGACCCTGTTTCTCGGCTTGCGGGAGCGCGTGCGGGCGCCCAGAGCGTCAAACGAGCGTCATGACCGACAGCCCATCCCTCCCCTTCGGAGTGAAACAGGCTGCCACGACCAGCTCCCCTGCGCGAGCCCGCCTGCGCCCACTCTGGACACCAGCTCGCACATCATGACCCGCGCCACTGCTCCGGCCGCCATGGTGGAGTCATGCCCTGGTCCTCGACCCGGACCGCAAGGGCGGTCATCGCGCCCTTCAGGTCGAACATGCCCTCCTCGAACTCGTCGTCCGGAGCCAGCCCGGTATCCGGTCGCAAGCAGAGGGTCCGCGTACACACCGGTCGCCTCGGCGAAGCGCGGGCCTCGGCCTGGTCGGTGCGCAGGCCGACCAAACGGCGTGCCCTCCGTGTGGAACATGTCGCCGAACTGCGCCCAGCCGTGCAGGCTGCGGCGTTCGTGGCGGCGCAGCAGCACGGGGCGGCCGAGGCGTGGGGCGTGCCCGTCAGCAAGCCGCCCGTAAAGGTCGAGGAACTGCCGGGCTCCCTTCAGGTTCCGGCGAACAGCGTCCTCGCCGACGCCGAGAAACCGACCACGCCTCGCCCGACCGGTCCCCTTGCCTGACTACGGCGTCAAACCGGAGAGCCATGTCTTCACCGTGACTACCCGAGACCATCACGGTCGACGTCGGTATCGGTCGCCGCCAGCACCGCGACCCGAGTGTGGGTGGCATCGAGTACGGCGAAGGCCGCGTCCGACGTGTCGTGGTGGAACCAGTCCGTGAACGCCATGAACCGCAGCCACCGGTGATCTGTGGCCTGCCGTACCGCTTCCAGGAACGGTACGGCTGCGGGAAGCCCCATGAGCGCGTACAGACTGTCCCAGGCATACAGCCGCGCGTACGCGCCGCCCTGTCCCTGGCCGTTCACGCCGCCACTGTACGAAGCCGAGAAGAGTTCGTTGAGCACTTCGTCGGGTGTCGTCGCGCAGGCGAGCGAGCTGCCCCGGCGCCTGCCTTCGCCTGCCAGACAGCGCAGGGGCAGTTCCTTGATGAAGGACATGCCGAAGTCGTCAGTGCTGAGCGGGCTCGGCAACGTGAAGAACCGTGCCTCGGGCTCACAGGCCCATCCGCCGGCCGTGAATGGACGGGCAGCCGCCTTCGCCCGCCCGTCGTCAGGTGTGTCACTTGCCCTGCGGCCCGCGACGGCACCGCTGTCGGTCGAGGGAACCTCTGGGAAACGCGACCGGAGCTGCTTCGGCGTCTTGATCGGCCCCAGGCCCCGGACACGAACCGTGAAGCGATGCTCGATGTCCAGTCGCGTCCCGGGCAGCCGAGCCAGCGGGTGTCCCAGCTCACGCAGCCTTTCGGCGTACGCGTCCAGGGTGCGCCGACCGGCCCCTGAGCCGATCAGCGCCAACTCGCCGAGGAGGCAGGCCCGAAGCTCCACCGCCGGACTCCGAATTCCGTCCGGCAACTCGCCGAACACAGGCTCAAGGTCCCGCAGCTGCTGAGCCTTGACCAGCTTCGCCGCCACCGAGCGCAGCAACCGATCGGCTTCCACCCGATCCATGGCCTCGAGGGGCAGCAGCCGGCCCACGATGTCCACGGCAGACGTCGCGCAGTCCCGCGAGCGCGTGTCGGCGAGGGTCTCGGCGATCCGCCCGGCGGCCCGCGCCGCAGAGGCGCCGCCGGGCTCCTCGGCGGACGCTCGCCGACACAACTGCTCCGCCGCTGCGTACAGTTCCTCCGGCCTGTGCTCGGCCAGATGCTGCGACTCTGATCCGGACCGCTCCCAAGGAGGTCGATCGGAAGGGTCGTCACCGGGCGTCACTTGGTTGTGGCTCACGCTCCGAGTCTACGAGCAGGAGATCAAGTAACTTTGCTGAGGCATACGTGCCTTGGTGGAGCAATGTGACGGGGGAAGAACGTGGGACACCGGCCGACGGATTGGCATGTCCTGGACTTGGACAAGGATCCGACCCCCGGTGATCCGGAGCGGGTGCGCAAGCTGGCCAAGATCCTGCACGACTTCGCCGACGATGTCTCCGACGCGCTGCGTCTGGTCAAGGGCATGGCGGGTGAGAGCACGCTCGCGGAGTGGGCGGGCAAGTCGGCCACGGTCTTCAAGGAGGAGTTCTCGGGCGTCCCGAAGAACTTGAAGAAGCTGGAGAAGTCGTACGGGATGTGCGGCGACGCACTTGCGGACTTCTGGCCGAAGCTGGAGCGCGCCCAGGCTCTGGCGGACAAGGCGCTGGTGAAGGCGCGGGAGGCCCGTGAGGACCTGTCCTCGGCGCAGTCGAAGCTCTCTTCGGCCGATTCCTGGGTGACCCGGGCCTCGAAGGAGGCCGACAAGTACGAGGACGACCCGACCGGCAGCAAGTCGGACGCGGACAAGCCGGACGAAGCGAAGGTGCGGGCGGCCACGCGGGACGTCCAGCACGCCAAGGCGGCGCAGACGAACGCGCAGTCGGCCGTCGACAACGCCCAGAGTGCGCTGGACGCGGCGAAGAAGATGGCCGAGGACGCGCGCAGGATGCGCGAGGACGCCGCCCGCGAGGCCAAGAACAAGATCGACGAGGCGTCCGACGCCGGCATCCAGAACCGGTCGTGGTGGGAGGACATCGGCGACTGGTTCACCGACAACTGGGACACCATCGTCGCGGTCTGCAAGGTCGTCGTCGCGGTGGTCGGCGTCATCGCGATGATCATCGGCGGGCCGATCCTGGCCGCAATCGTCGTCGTAGCAGCCCTCGTCGTCCTCGCCGACACACTCAACAAATACTCCCAAGGCCAAGCATCCCTGTGGGACGTGGGATTCGCGGCACTGGACTGCATACCGGGCGTCAAGGGACTCACCACACTCGGCAAGCTCGCCGCGGGGATGAAAGCCCTTGGCAAGGGCGGCCTCAAGGCGATGGCCAAGGGACTCGGAAGAGGTCTGCGCAAGGGGGCCGACGACGCCGTCGGCAAGAGCAAGCCGGCCAAGGGGCGGTGCAAGAACGGCGATCCCGTCGACATGGTCTCCGGCGAGATGCTCGTGGAGGCGACCGACGTGCAGCTTCCCGGGCTCCTTCCGCTCGTGCTGCGGCGTACGCATCTCTCGACGTACAACTGGGGCCAGTGGTTCGGTCCGTCCTGGGCCTCGACGCTCGACGAGCGTCTCGAACTGGACGGGGAAGGCGTCGTCTTCGCCGCTGACGACGGCATGATCCTCGTGTATCCCGTGCCCGCACCCGGCATCTCGGTCATGCCGGCGGAGGGCCCGCGCTGGCCGCTGGACTGGGACGGCGCGCCCGACACCCCCATCCGCATCACCGACCCGGCCACGGGACGCATTCGCCACTTCGCCCCGCTCGCCGAACCTGTCGCCGCGCACGAGGCTTTCACCCTTCCCCTGGCCGCGGTGACCGACCGCGACGGACGGCGCATCGACATCGACCGGGACGACTCCGGCGCCCCCACCGCCGTCCGCGACTCCGGCGGCCGCCACCTGCACATCGACACCGAGGGCGACCGGATCGTCCGGCTGCGGCTGCGCAACGAGGAGGCCGGGCCCGGCGGCACGACGCTGCTGCGCTACGGCTACAGCCCTGACGGGCACCTCGACGAGATCTACAACTCCAGCGGCCTTCCGCTCAGGTTCACCTACGACGTCCAGGGCCGCATCACTTCCTGGACCGACCGCAACGGCACCTGGTACCGCTTCACCTACGACGACCAGGACCGGTGCATACGAGGCGAAGGCGCCGACGGTTTCCTGTCCTGCTCCATCGCCTACGACCCGGCAGGACGTGAGACGCGCTACACCGACTCGCTGGGCCACACCACGACCTACCGGTACAACGAGCGCAAGCAGGTCGTCGCCCAGACCGACCCGCTCGGCAACACCACCTATGCCGAGTGGGACGCGTACAACCGGCTGCTCTCACGGACGAATCCTCTGGGCCACACCTCCCGTTTCGGCTACGACGAGCGCGGCAACCTCGTTTCTGTCGTCCGGCCCGACGGCACCGTCACCACATGCGAGTACGACGCCTCCGACCGTCCCCTGTGGATCACTCTGCCGACCGGCGGCAGGCGTGGCTACGCGTACGACGAGCAGGGCCACCCGGCAGCGACCGTCGACGCCGATGGTGCCGTCACCACCTACGCCTATGACGCCTCTGGTGGTCTGCTCGGCGTCACCAACGCCCTGGGAGCGACCCACCGTGTCCACCCGGGGCCGCTGGGGCTGCCCGACTCCGTCACCGCTCCACTGGGCGGTACGTCTCACGTCACCCGCGACGCCTTCGGCCGCATCGTCGGCACCGTCGACGCCACCGGAGCGACGACCCGCACCACCTGGACGGTGGAGGGCTACCCCGCCGAGCGGGTCATGGCCGACGGCAGCACCGAGAGCTGGTCCTACGACGGTGAGGGCAACATCGTCCGCTACACCGGCCACGACGGCCGGAGCACGACCCACGCCTTCACCCACTTCGACCGGCTCCGCAGCCGGACGGAGGCGGACGGCTCGACGACGTGGTTCGCGTACGACACCGAGCTGCGGCTCACGTCCGTGACGAGCGCGTCGGGTGCGGTGTGGTCGTACGCGTACGACCCGGCGGGCCGTCTCGTCCGCGAAGTGGACTTCAACGGCCGTGCCGTTTCCTACGCCTACGATGCCGCGGGCCGTCTGATCCGGCGCACCAACGGTGCGGGCGAGATCACCAGCTATGTGCGCGACGCGTGCGGACGGGTCGTGGAGCGGCACTCCGGCGAAGCGATCGCGGCCTTCACCTACGACTCCGCCGGCCAACTGGTCGCAGCGGTCACCCCCGACACCACGCTCACGCTCGCACGCGACGCGGTGGGCCGTGTCGTCGTCGAGGAGTGCAACGGCCGCGCTGTGCACACGACGTACGACGTGCTCGGCCGGCGGGTGAAGCGCCGGACTCCGTCGGGCGCCGTCAGCCGCTGGGAGTGGGACGCGAACAATCGTCCCACCCGGGTCCGACTCGCCGACCACGCGTTGTCCTTCGCGTACGGGGCGTCGGGCCACGAGACCGAGCGGCGGCTCGGGGAGGCGGCGGTGCTGTCCCAGGAGTGGGATGCCGGCCACCGTCTGACCGCGCAGACGGTTCTCGGGCGAGCCGCCTCTGACGCACATGCCTCGGACGAGGCACTGCTGCACCGCTCGTACTCGTACGGACAGGACGGCTGCCTGACCGTCATCGAGGATCAGACCTACGGCATCCGCCGGTTCAGCCGTGATCGTCTCGGCCGGGTGGAAGCGGTCTCCGCCACCGGGTGGTCCGAGCGCTACGCCTACGACGCGGCGGGCAACGTCAGCCGGGCGGACGCGCCGGAAGGCCCCGAGGGAGAACGGGTCCACGACGGCACCCTCATACGCAGGGCCGGCCACATCACCTACGTCCACGACGCACAGGGGCGCCTCGTCCGGCAGGCGCGCAAGCTGCTGTCCGGGGGAACGCGGGAATGGACCTACGCGTGGGACGCCGAGGACCGGCTCACACAGGTCACGACCCCTGACGGGCGTCGTTGGGCGTACGTCTACGACGGTCTCGGTCGTCGGGTCGCCAAACGCCTGCTGTCCGATGCCGGACGACCGGTCGAGGAGACCGTCTTCACCTGGGACGGTTCCCACCTGGTGGAAGAGAGCAGCTCCGCCGACGGTCCCACCAGAAGCTGGGAATGGGCTCCCGGCACCAACCGTGCGCTGCTGCAGTTCGACCAGGACGAGGTCGACCGCCGCTTCTACGCCATCGTCACCGACTTGGTCGGTACCCCTACCGAACTGGTCGACGAAGAGGGCCGGATCGCCTGGCGGGCACGCACCACGCTGTGGGGCACACCTGTAGGCGGCTCCGCGGGGCCGGTCGACTGCCCCCTCCGCTTCCCGGGCCAGTACCACGACCTCGAGACCGGCCTCCACTACAACTTCCGCCGCTACTACGACCCCGAGAACGCCCGCTACATCAGCCCCGACCCGCTGGGCCTCGCCCCTGCACCGAACCACCACGGCTACGTCCCCGACCCGCTTCGCTGGACCGACCCGTGGGGGCTGGTCAGCTGCGAAAGCAGCAGGCACGGCATCACGGAGGAACGCGAGGCCCACATCGAGGGCCAGCACGGCCCCGGCGCCCAGGACCGCGTGCGGGAGAACGCCGACCCCACCGGGCCGGAACCCTCACTGCCCGGCGAGTTCTACGAGGACTTCTTCTGGGAGGGCGACGACTTCGTCCTGGGCCGACGGCTCCGCGAGGGCGTCGACGGAACCCCTGCCATACCCAACCCGCGCGCCAGGGCAGGGCAGGACAGCCACCTGCACCGCTTCGAACACGGCGAGCCCGTGGGCATCAATGGCAGCGGACGGGAGACCAGAGATGTGGAAGTCGTCATCCGTGACGGCCATATTCATACGGCGTATCCGGTCTGAGAGGGCCGGTCGATGCGCGCACACGCTCGCCGAGCCGCCGGCATCCTCCGCCTGCGGCGCCCTGGCCGGTGAAACGCCCAAGGAAGTCGAACTCGACTGGGCCGCAACCGCAGAGCTCCCTCTCTGTAGGGGCTGCATACAGCCGAACCGAGCCCTTACGGGTGAGCTGGCTGGCCGACATTGGCCGGTCGCGTGCGGCACAGGGTGTCGTGCACGGGAGTGGAGTGAGCCAGCCGTGTGCGTCGCGCGCTGGTCGTCACACCCTGCCCCTCGTGTCGCTTGCACCCAGATTTTGGCGTGGACATGGCCTGATCCCTGGAAGGGGCCCGAGTGCGGCCGTTGGTCCGATCCCGAGTTCACATACTTCCTCCTCAGACCCGGCATGTCGCGGGGCTGCATTTCGGCTGGTGAGATCGACGACGGCACAGTCCTGGACGCGCCAGCCGTCAGCAAGTGCGTCCGCCCGGCCCTTGCGCTGTTGACCTGCCGGGCGGTGGGTGCGGACTCGCACGCCGCGCGAGCGGCGGCCGCTGCGGTGGAACTGGTCCACAACGCCAGCCCGCTCCACGATGACGTCATCGACAGGATCCGCTGCGCCGCAGTCGGCCCGCGCTCTGGGCAGCAAAGGGCGTACCGGCGGCGATCCTCGCAGGCGACGCCCTGTTCTTCGCCGCCGTCCAGACCCTCGCCAAGGCACCTGACGCGGGCCGGACGGTGCCGGTGCTGCTGGCCGCCGTGCAGGCGCCGATAGAGGGCGAGTACCTCGAAACGCTCATGAAGTCGGGCGCTGACGTCAGCGAGGACCGGGCCGCAGCGGTCGCGGCCGACGAGACCGGCGCGCTGCTGACCTGCGCCTGCGAATCGGCGCGAGCCCAAAAACCCGTGATGACAAGGGGAAATGCCGGCTGCGTGACTGCCGGGCATTGAAGTTGGCTTCGGCAGTGGGAAAGCAAGCGCCAGCGGCAGGGTCTCACCGGGGCTTGCCCAGCAGCCGCGGCGCCGGGCGCGGCCGGGCCGGGCGGCGGGGGCGTGCGGGGTGAGGCCCCAGGATCTCGGCCGCGCGGAGCGACGGGAAGAGGTGGGTCGGGGGCCAAGTCGACTGACCCGCGCCATCTGATCCAGGACGACCACCTCACGCTCCGTCAGGAACAGCGTCGAACGAGCGTCAAGACATTTCCCGACCCCGTCCTTTACGGAGTTGAGGCAGAGCGTTCCCGACCCACGCCCCCCTGCGAAACCGCAGGTGAGACACGAGGCAGGGAACCTGCAGCATGCTCTACCCGGTGGACCTACGGAAACATGTCGGCACGACCCGCCCGCAACCTGGGGAATCGATAAACCAGCAGGTCAGATGCCCTTTGCCGCGGGCTCAAGAATCGCCACGCACTCCACGTGCGAGGTCATCGGAAAGATGTCGGCCTGGACGGATCCCGGAAAGGTACTGGTCAGAGGCACTTTCCCCGCTCATCGTCCGTCGTGCAGACGCCCAGAGCGTCAAGGCCGAGAGTCCGTCCTGCTCAGGGCTGAGCAGACTGCGGCAACCAGCTCACCCGGGGATCCGCCCCCGCACGCTCCGGACACCAGCTCGCACATCATGAACCTCGCAACGTCTCCGGCCGCCATAATGGAGTCATGCCCTCCAGCCCACAGCACCCCGGTCCGACCCCGAGGTACGTCTCGGGCGCGGCGCCCGAGGACCTCGCGCTGTACCGGGAGAAGTTCCGCCGCCGTCTGCCGGAGTCGCTGGACGAGCTGCGCGGGCCGACCCAGGGTGTCGTCGATCTGCCGCTGCACATGGCCTGGTCCGGGATGACCTCATACGACCTGGGCAAGCCGCGCCAGCGTATGGGCCTGTACCGCACCGTCCTGCACGAGGGTCTGCGTGACGACCTGCCCTGCTACCTCAACCAGGACCTGCTCCTCCCGCTGTGGCCGGTGCTGCGCACCCTCGTCGGCCGCACCGTGCGCGCCGTGTGGGAAGACGCTTTCCCCCAGCTCGCCTCCCGCACCCGGGCAGCCGCGTGACGGACATGCCGGAGCTGCACACGCGGCTCCTGGCGCGAGTCTGCACCGCGAGGGCTGGCCCTGCCTCCTCGGCGGTGTCGAACTGAGGGCGAGATGCAGGCCCATGATGAGCCCTCAGCAGAACCGCCGACATGTTCGCGCGCGTCTTGATCTACGGTGCCATCAGTCACCTAGGACGGGGAGAGGCCGTGCAGCAGACCAGGACAGCGCTCGCTGAGCGAATCGACGAGCAGAGAAGGGGAGTCGGTGACCCTCGTGCGCTGGTCGGTGAGATGCGGCGCTCGGTCCTGCTGGTGCCCACGGCCGCTGGGGGCCTCTGGTCGGCGCGTTCGGGCGGGGTGCGGTGGATCTGCGGGTTCACCGACGAGGCCGCACTGGCCCGGTTCGCTCTGCTACACGGATCCGGTGATCAGCCCATGGACTACGCGGCGCTGTTGGGCGCGCGCATCGTCGACGAGGTCGTGCCGACTTTGGACGAGCCCGCCGGCCTGGCCGTCGACATCGCCACCGAGGACGGGTCGATGTTCTTCCCACCGGTCGTCGGCATCGTTGCGGACGGCATCGCCGTCGACACCGGCGAGGCGGAGGAGGGGCGCGGCCATGGGCGTTGACGGGGCCGATCTGCAGTTCGACAAGGCGTCTGTCGCGAAGTTCACGCAGGGCGTGGGCGCGACCATCGACGGGCTCGGTGATCTGGGCGGCGCCACCGGTTCGGTGCTGGGCAAGGGCTTTTCGGAGCTGGCGATGACCGGGATGGAGGCCGGGCACCACGGCCTCTCGGTCGACTTCGAGGACTTCTGCGAGCGCTGGGAGTGGGGTGTGCGGGCCCTGGTGGGCGACGCCAGCGCGATCGCGAACCGCCTCGGACTGGCAGCGGGCACCCAGTGGGAACACGACCAGTACGTCGAGGGCACGCTGAAGGTGGGTGTCAGTTCCGTGATGGGCGGCAACCCGCACGCCACCGAGGAGGAGATCGCCCGGCAGGGCTGGGGTGACATCGTCACGCCGGACTACCTGAACCCGGACTGGAGCGCGGAGTCGTTCGACAAGGCGGGTGAGGACATCGAGCAGACGTGGAAGGACACCGGCCGCACGGTTCTCACCGAGGGCGAGGGCGGCCGGCGGTCGCAGGCGATCATCGACGCGTCGGGGGTCTCCGAGGACCAGTGGAACCAGGCGCTGGACAACACCTTCGGCCCGTCGCCTGAGGAACGCGCCCAGCAGGCGCAGCAGCAGGGTGAGTCCGGGGGGAACTGACGGTGGGTATAGGCGACTTCATCAGTGACGTCACGCCCGACTCGGTCGAGAACGCGGTCGAGGACGGTGTCGAATGGGCTGGCAACCGGGTCGAGGACGCCGGCAGCTGGACCGCCGACCGGCTGCAGGACGTCGGCTGGGAGTCCGGCGCGGACTGGGTGCGCGAGCAGTCCCGTTCGGTCGCCAACCGCATGGGCGCCGAGGTCGACGAGATGGACCTCGGGCAGACCGAGGACAAGACCAAGCTGATCTACGGCAGCGCAAGCAAGATCAACGCCACCGCCGACAAACTCCGGGCCTTCCAGACGGCCTTCGACGACGCCGGTGACGGTCTCAAGGGCCTGGACTCCTCCCGGCTCAAGGGCGAGACGGCCGAAGCGCTGCGCACCGCGGTGAGCACCCAGCCGCCCAAGTGGTACGCCGCCGCCGACGCCTGTGCGAAGGCGCTCGGCGCGCTCGACGCGTTCGCCGGCACGATCACCTGGGCGCAGGGACAGGCGCAGACGGCGATCGACAAGTGGAAGGAGGGCGTCAAGGCGTCCGAGGACGCCGCAGAGGCCCACCGTAAGAAGGTCGACGACTTCAACAGCGCGGTCGATCGCTACAACGCCCAGCCCGCCGACAAGCGCGACCCGGCCTCGCTGCCGCCCAGGCCCGCGGCGACGTTCGAGGACCCCGGCAAGAAGCTGATGCAGGAGGCGCAGGACATCCTCGCCGAGGCCCGCAAGCAGCGGAACTCGGCCGCGGAGACCGCGCGCACGGCGGTCCGCGCCGCACGCGACATGGCCCCGCAGAAGCCGTCCTACGCCGAGCAACTGGGGAGCGGGTTCCAGGAGTTCCAGATCATGGGCGACCATGTCGGCGGCGGGATCATCAAGGGCACGGCGGGCATCCTCAACTTCGTCCGCAGCGTCAACCCCGTTGACCCGTACAACATCACGCATCCGGCCGAGTACGCCACCTCCCTCAACAGCCTCGCCGCCGGACTGATCGTCGCCGCCAACGACCCGGTCGGCACCGGCAAGCAGATGGTCAGCGACTTCATGAAGGACCCGGCCGAGGGCTTCGGCAGGCTGATTCCCGACCTCGCGCTGACCGCCGCCACCGGTGGCGGCGGCGCCGCGGTGAAGGGCATCCGCATCGCCGAGGAGGCCGCCGACGCCGCACGGGCGCGCAAACTGGTCGACGACGCCCCCGACGGCACCCACAACCGCCCCGACGGCGAGCGCACCACCGACGGCACCGACCCCGTCGACCTCGCCTCGGGCCGGATGTTCCTGCCCCAGACCGATCTGGGGATCCCCGGCATCCTGCCCCTGGTCTTCACCCGCCGCACCGAGTCCGGCTGCACAGCCGGCCGCTTCCTCGGCCCCTCCTGGACGTCCACCGTCGACGAACGACTGGAGGTCGACGCGGTCGGCGTCATCCACGTCACCGCCGACGGCCTCCTGATCCCGTACCCGCACCCGGTCCCCGGCGCCCCCACTCGTCCCGAGTCCGGCACCGCCCGCACCATGCTGGCCCGCGACGCCGTCGGCGACTACACCGTCACCGACCCGGACAGCGGCCTGATCTTCCACTTCACCGCCCCGCCCGGCAGCGAACCGGGGGACGACGGCGTCGCCTGGCTGTCGGGCATCACCGAACGCAACGGCCACACCATCACCGTCGACCGCGGCGAGGACGGCCTGCCGCTGACCCTGGTCCACTCGGCGGGCCACCAGGTGAAGCTGTCCCTCGCCGACGGCCTGGTCACCGCCCTGTCCCTGGCCGGCGCGGGCGAGGGCGGCGCGGACCTGCCCCTGATGCACTACGGCTATCAGGACGGCAACCTCACCACCGTCACCAAACCCTCCGGTGCCACCACCACCTTCGTCTACGACGACCGCCGCCGCGTCATCGCCTGGATCGACTCCAACAACAGCCGCTACGACTACCTCTACGACGACCGCGACCGCGTCATCGCCGAAGGCGGCGAAGCAGGCCACGTCCAGATCACCCTGGCCTACACCGAACCCGACCCAGAAACCGGCCACCGCACCACCACACTCACCACCGCCGGCGGACACACCACCCGCCACCTCGTCGACCACCGCTGCCGGGTGATCGCCACCACCGACCCCCTCGGCCACACCACCCGGTTCACCTACGACGCGGGCGGCAACCTCCTGACCCGCACCGACCCATTGGGCCGCAGCACCGTCTACACCTACGACGAAGAGGGCCAAGTGGTGTCCGCCACTCGGCCCGACGGGAGCGTGCTGCGCACGGTGCGCGGCCCGTTCGGCCTGCCGGTGTAGGTGATCGGTCCGGACGGACACCGCACGACCTACGCATACGACGAGCGCGGCAACCGCACCTCGGTCACCGAGTCGGCCGGACACACAACGCGCTACGGGTACGACCAGCACGGCCGCCTGATCTCCGTCACCGACGCCCTCGGCGCTACGACACGGAGGGTCTGCGACGCGGCGGGCCTGCCGGCGGAGGTCACCGACCCGGCCGGCGGAGCCACCCGACTGGAACGCGACGCCCTAGGCAGAGTGATACACATCACCGACCCGGTCGGCGGAGTCACTCGCTTCGTCTGGGACGTAGACGGCAATCTCGTTGGCCGAACCGCCCCGGACGGCGCCACCGAGTCATGGACTTACGACGGCGAAGGCAACTGCCTCACCCACACCGACCCGGCCGGAGGAGTGACCCATTTCGAGTACACCCACTTCGATCTCCTCTCTGCCCGCATCCAACCGGACGGATCCCGCTACGAATTCGAGCACGACACCGACCTGCGCCTGACCCGGGTAACCAACCCCCAGGGCCTCACCTGGAGCTATGAGTACGACCCGGCGAGCCGCCTTGTATCGGAAACCGACTTCGACCGCAGAACCCTCACCTACCGTCTCGATGCCGCAGGGCAATTGGTTTCCCGGACCGACGCCCTCGGCAGTGTCCTTTCCCTGGAGCACGACCAGCTCGGCCGCATGATCAGGAAGGACGCCGGAGGCAGGACCACCACCTACGCGTACGACGCGTCGGGACGCCTCTTGCAGGCATCCGGCCCGAACTGCGACCTGATCCGCCAGTACGACCGACGCGGCCTACTCAAGACCGAACTCGTCGACGGCCGCGCCGTCACCTACATGTACGACGCACTCGGTCGCCGGACTCGACGGGTGACCCCGACCGGCCATGTCACCACGTATACCTATGACGTGGCAGGCCGCCTCGACCTGATGGCCGTGAGCGGCCATCAGGTCGGCTTCACCCATGACGCCGCAGACCGTGAAGTGTCCCGTTCCTACGGCGACACATTGACTCTGTCATCCGTCCGGGATAAAGCCGGAAGGCTTTCCGCCCAGCACTTCACGGCCGGTGGACAGACCCTGAACAGCCGCACGTACACCTACCGTGCCGACGGTCACCTCACCTCCGTGACCGATCAGTTGTCCGGCACGCGGTCGTTCGAACTCGATAACGTCGGCCGTGTCACCACCGTCAACGCCCACGGGTGGACCGAACGCTACGCCTACGACGTCGTCGGCAATCAGACCGAAGCCTCCTGGCCCTCAACCCATCCGGGCCACGAGGCAACCGGCCCTCGCACGTACACTGGCACGACGATCACCCGTGCCGGCGACAGCCGCTTCGAGCACGACCGTCTCGGGCGCGTAGTCCTCAAACAGCGGACCCGTCTGTCCCGCAAGCCGCAGACCTGGCGTTACTCATGGGACTCCGAGAGCCGCCTCACCTCGGTCGTCACGCCGGACGGCGCCCTCTGGAAGTACCGTTACGACCCACTCGGCCGCCGCATCGCCAAGCAGCTTCTCGCGGACGACAGTGAGTCCGTCCTGGAGGAAACCCGTTTCACCTGGGACGGCATGGTCCTGTGCGAACAGACGACCGCATCCCATGACGTGCCGGACATCGTCGCACTCACCTGGGACCATCGCGGCTCGATTCCCCTCACCCAGACCGAACGCATCCTCTCCCGCGACGCGGGTCAGCGGGAGATCGACCGCCGCTTCTTCGCCATCGCCACGGACCTCGTCGGCACTCCGACCGAACTGGTCGCCGAGAACGGGGACATCGCCTGGCGCACCCGGTCCACCCTCTGGGGCACCACCGCCTGGAACCGGAGCAGCACCGCCTACACCCCCCTCCGCTTTCCCGGCCAGTATCACGACCCCGAAACCGGATTCCACTACAACCTCTTCCGGCACTACGACCCCGCCACGGCCCGCTATCTCACCCCGGATCCGCTCGGACTCGCTCCCGCGCCCAACCCTGCTGCCTACGTCCACAATCCACACACCTGGTCGGACCCACTGGGCCTTTCTCCCTATCAAGATCGGGCGGGAAACGCGGAGATCGATCCCCGAAAGCTCGACTACCTTTTCAACAAGGACATCAAGCCAGACTCGCACAACTCACCGAGGGCGCTCCAGAACGAACTGCAACTCCACCGGATCGGCATACCGGACACGCCAGAGATGCGGCAATACGTCACCGATCATCTGGCACACAGCTCCCAACAGCCGTTCGGGCGTACATTCAACAAGGAGTGGCCCGGCGGAAGCGGTGAATTCGGCGTGACCGAATCGGTCCTCTACGGCCCGCACGGAGCACTTGGTGTCGAGAGCACCTGGCAGATCCTGCCGGACGGCGGGCATAGACTCTCCACAGTCATCTTCCGCGGCAGTGGCCCGAATGTAAGCATTCACGGCAGCCTGGACCACTGGCCGCCGTACAGTGGAAAGTGAAGGCGGACGTGTACCGAGAGTTCCTCATCCCCGACGACGAAGAGATCTACGAGGCCATCGGAGAATGGCCGGATTCGGACGAGAGCGGCGCACGGATTCTCACTGTGCAGGACAATTCGGGGCAATCTCTCATTTTTTCCTACGATGCATTGGCGAGGTCGGTGAGGATCCGCTGGATGAACGAGCAGGGAATCGAGATGCTGGATTTCTTCCGTGAATCTGCAACTCGCCTTTCCTTCACCTCAAGTCAATCCACAAAGCAAATTTCCATCGATTTCCACACGGGCGAGTGCACGGGGACCATGGAAATTCAGGTGACACCCCACCTTTCGGTACGCGACCGCCTCCTGTTCCAATAGTAGGCAGGCGTCAGAGGCTCTTCCGGCAGGCTCAAGGATTGCCACATATTCCACGTGCTGCTTCACAGGAACACGTCAACTAACGCCACAGCAGGCAAAGCGACTGGTGAGCGGCGCGTTTCAGATCGGTTCGTCCTAACACACCCGCAGCACGATCTGGGTCGAATCCAGCCTCCACTGCGACTCATGGGGCGGTGAGAGGGTCGTGACCGGGTCGGACAGAGTCGGCGTACTCACTCCGACCCGTTATCAGACGTACATCGTGATGGAGACCGGCCGATGAGCAACACCACCTGGTGGGAAGGGAACGAGGAAGAAGTCTGTGTCGTCTCGAGCGACTCCTCGCACTTCGTTGCACGCGCCCTGCCTCTCACCGGACTGATCTACTCGGCCCGGATGCAAGGACAGCAAATGCGCGACTCCGACGGGGTGTTCACTCAGTTCTACGAGGCACTGCGCCTCCCGGACTACTTCGGCTGGAACTGGAACGCACTGCGGGACTGTCTGACCGATCTACACTGGATCAGCGCCAAGCATTTCCTCGTTACCATCGATGACGCCGACGCCGTGCTTTCCGAGAGCGCCGAAGAACGCGAAATTCTCTTCCGTTCCCTGAACGACGCCGTTAAGTTCTGGGCGGGAAAGCCCGAGCTTCCGGGCCAGGAGAAGATCATTTTTCAGACCGTACTGCTGTGCCCGCCCGACGTCCAGGAGGAGGTGCTCCGCGAAATCAAGACCTATTGATGTCTTCTTCACGCCTTTCGTTTCAGACGGTGAGCGTTTTCCAACCTGTCTCCTCCCCGTGGTACGACTGCGGTGGGGCGACCGGCCGATTGGCGCGGCGTGGCGCTGTCGGCGGCTTGTGGCGGTCGGCGGGCTGCACCTTAGCGGCGCGCGGCTTCATCTTCGCGTCGCGCTTCCGCAACGCATCCTCTTGCGGAGTTCGGCGCGGCCGATGTCTTTCGGTGCCCGGATGAGGCCGGTCGGAGCCGCCGAACGAGTCGCCGAGCGGTCCGTGGTCGACTGGCAGGCGCGGTGCACCGGCTATCCGCCCGGGGCGAAGACGAGCTTCGTCCTGGCCACCGGCAGGCGGCTTACGACACAGCGCTTGAGCCACAGGCTAGGACCTGAACGCGTCGGACTCGGATGGTGATGCCTTGGTGGGACAGCAGAATAGGCGCGCTGGTGACAGCCCGGGAGCATGGGGGCGAAAACCGTTGCGCCTCCATGAGCCGTCTTCCACCACACCGGACGGTTGATCCGCATACGACAGAACCCATGCAGCCGAGCGATCTGCCTGCGAATCCTCGTCGGCGAAGTCCGCTAGCCTCGACCTTTCATGACGGTCCGCCAGCTCCGTCGGCGGACCGTTTTCGTGCCGTGGACGAAGGCTGTGCAGGCCCAGGGCCCGAATGTCGCCTC